>NZ_FR886584.1:0-34024 GCF_000436575.1 Clostridium sp. CAG:265 | reverse complement strand
CTACATAAATGATTTAAAAATCATTTATGAGACGTCCCCTTACTAATTTCTTTAATAACCTCTTTCTTATTACTTTATCATAAAACTTCCTTTAATTTTTCTATAAAAGGTATATCTGCCGGTGCAAATTTAAAGTTTTCTACTTCAGATATACTTATCCATTTTGCTTCATCATGGACACTTAGCTTTATTTCTCCTGAAATCACTGTGGCAAAATACGCCATAAGCTTTACTGTTACATTAGGATATTCATAGATACTTGTCTCTATGTAATTACCTATTTCAGTTTCAATTTTTAATTCTTCCACCAGTTCTCTTTTTAGAGCTTCTTCTGGCGTTTCCTCTTGCTCTACTTTTCCACCTGGAAATTCCCACATTCCTTCAAGCTTTAACTTAGGCGCTCTTCTTGTTATTAAAAACTTATTATCCTTCACTATTACAGCAGCTACTACATCAATCATAATCTAATTCTCCTTTGTAGTTTTAATTTATTATATATTATTTAGTGCATAAGAAAAAGCCTCGGCATTTGCTGAGGCTTTATTAATTAATGACAATGTCCACCACAATGTTTGCAATCACAACCACATTGAATGGATTTACCTTGTTTTTTATCTTTAATCATTTTTCTAACAATTAAGCTTACTACTACCAGTAAGGCAATTCCTACTATAACAGTTCCCATATGAATCCCTCCATATTATATTTAAAGATTTACTATGCCTTTAAATTTACAGTTAAGTTTTCACTTTCTTTATATGGTCTAAAGAACAAATATAAGAATATAGCTATTATAATAATTGCTGCTACTGTACCTATACCAAATATTCCATCAGTAAATAACATACCTATTTGGTAAACACATAATGATGCACAATATGCTAACAATGTTTGATAACCAATGGCAAACCAAAACCATTTAGCATTATTCATTTCTCTCTTAATAGCTCCCATAGCTGCAAAACATGGTGCACATAAAAGATTAAATATTAAGAATGAATATGCTGCCAATGCTGTCATACTACCTGCCAAGCTACCCCAAATTTCTGATCCATTTTCTGCAACTTCACCAAATCCATAAAGAATACCAAAAGTTCCAACTACATTTTCTTTAGCAATAAGTCCTGTAATTGCTGATACAGTAGCTTTCCAATCTCCCCAACCTAAAGGTTTAAATAGCGGTGCTAAAATACCCCCTATAGCTGCTAAAATACTATCATTCATATTATCTACCATACCAAATCCACCATCAGCAAAACCAAAATTTTCAGAAAACCAAATAAATATTGTAGAAAGTAAAATTACTGTTCCAGCTTTTTTAATAAACGATGAACCACGTTCCCACATACTTCTTAATATATTCGAAACTGTTGGCATATGATATGCTGGTAATTCAATAACAAATGGAGCTGGTTCTCCAACAAAGATTTTTGTTTTCTTCAATATTATTCCTGAACAAATAATTGCTACTACTCCTATAAAATAAGCACTTGGTGCTACCCATGAGGCTCCATTAAATAATGCTCCTGCAATTAAAGCAATAATAGGTAGCTTAGCACTACATGGAATAAATGTTGTAGTTATAATGGTCATTTTACGATCTCTATCATTTTCAATTGTTCTAGAAGCCATTATTCCTGGAACTCCACATCCTGTTCCAATAAGCATTGGAATAAATGATTTTCCAGAAAGTCCAAACTTACGGAAGATTCTATCCATGATAAAAGCTATTCTCGCCATATATCCACAAGACTCAAGGAAAGCTAAGAAAGCAAATAATACAAGCATTTGCGGTACAAAACCCAGTACTGCTCCTACCCCACTAATAATACCATCAACTATAAGTCCTGATAGCCACGGTGCACAACTTATAGCATCTAAGCCATTTTGTACTGCTGGAATAATCCATTCACCAAACAACGTATCATTTGTCCAATCTGTTAAAATTGAACCTACTGTTGTAACTGAAACATAATAAACTATAAACATTACTACTGCAAAAATAGGAAGTGCTAACCATCTATTAGTTACTATTTCATCAATCTTATCTGAAACAGTATGTCCACCTTTATTCCTTCTTACAAAACAATCTTCTATAATAGATGAAATATATACATATCTTTCATTAGTAATTATACTTTCTGCATCATCATCCATTTCATCTTCACATCTTTTAATATCTTCTTCCACATGAGTAGCTATTTTTTCTGCTATTTTTAATTGTTCAATAACTTTTTCATCACGCTCAAATATCTTAATGGCATACCAACGTTGCTGCTCTTCTGGCAAATTATGAATCACTGCCTCTTCAATATGTGCTAATGCATGTTCAACGCATCCTGCAAATTTATGTTTTGGAATTTGAAGTACACCACTTTTAGCAACTTCTACAGCTTTATTAGCTGCTTCCATAACACCTGTTCCCTTTAACGCTGAAATTTCAACTACTGTACATCCAAGCTCCTTAGATAAATTCTTCGTATTCAGCTTGTCTCCGTTTTTTTCTATAATATCCATCATATTTACTGTTACCACCACAGGAATACCAAGTTCCATTAGTTGTGTAGTTAAATATAAATTTCTCTCAAGATTAGTTCCATCTATAATATTTAAAATTACATTAGGCCGTTCTTTAATTAAATAATTTCTTGTTACAACTTCTTCTAAAGTATATGGAGATAATGAATAAATACCTGGTAAATCTATTATACTAACATCTTTATCCCCTTTTAATTTTCCTTCTTTTTTTTCTACAGTTACCCCTGGCCAATTACCTACAAATTGATTAGAACCTGTCAAACTATTAAAGAGTGTTGTTTTACCACAATTAGGATTACCAGCCAATGCAATTTTTATTGTCATTTTATCAATCACTTCTTTCTAATATATAACTATTTCAAAATATTTCAATTAACAACTAAAATAATTATCATTAATTATTTATAAAAATTATTCAACTTCAATCATTTCTGCATCTGCTTTACGAAGTGACAGTTCATATCCCCTTACTGTAACTTCAATAGGATCTCCTAAAGGTGCTACCTTTCTTATATATATATCTATACCTTTTGTAATTCCCATATCCATAATACGTCTCTTTACTGGTCCTGCACCAACTATTCTTTTAACTTTTACAGTATTTCCACACGCTATATCTCTTAAACTTGTCATATTTATCCCTTCTATCTTTAAATTTATACTATAATTTTATTAGCCATATCCTTACCAATTGCTACTCTTGAATTCTTAACTTCCACAATCATGTTACCTTTTATTTCAGATATAACTGTAACTGCAGCACCTACAACAAACCCTATATTACCTAAAAATTTTTTAGTGTCCTCTTTACCACCAATTTTTTTTATTATATTAGCTTCACCTTTCTTAACCATTGATAAAGGCATCTTTAATCATCCTCTTCCTTAACATTGATAATCATTTTCATTTACTATATTATTAGTATATACCTATTTCTATAACATGTCAATACTTATCTTAATTTTCTCTTTTTTTATACACATATTTAAATATATTGTTTTTATCAAAAAATAAGTACTTGCCAAAAGCAAGTACTTAAGTAAATTTTAATTCATTAAAGCCATTACCATTTCTTCTATATCAAAAACTTCATTCGTTTCAAAAAGTTCTGCTAAAGCTTCTATATTTTCTTCTAAATGTTCAATATCTTTAGAGTATGTATGAGCTATATCTACCATGTCTTCATCAGTGAACTCATTATTTTCTATATATCTCACCACTGCTAATTCCCTTATCATCATATAACTTATAATGGCAGTCTTTATTTTAGCCAATGCATCATAATCAAAGACAGCTTTCATAAAGTATCTAAAGACAAAGTAAACTAAGATATTTTCAAATTTATATATTTTATCTTCATAATACTCTACAAATTGCTTATGTTTTAATATGTATAATTCCTCATCTTCATCAGCTTGCCAAAAATATCTTAAGGCATCATTAAGACCTAAGGGATCATTGGGTGTTATATGCTTTAAATCTCTAAAGACATTGAAGTACTCCTGTATATTATCGTATTTTATACCTTCATTATCTTTGTATTCTTCCAATTTTTCTAACAGTTCTTCTAGAAAGAACTTATCTGAATACTTTTCTCTTACATACTTTATTTCCTTAATTTCACTTTCATCTATTTTTTCTTGAATTTCATCAACAAATAAAAGTGCCAAAGCAACTCTTTTTCTTAAATCAATATCCCTGTCCTGTAGCATATCCATAACTATATTTCTGCTTTGAAGTAATTCTATAAAAAGCTGTGCGTTTATATCATTATATGAACTCACTACTTCTTCATTTTCACTTAATTCAAAGGTTACTTTTTTATCATTATTAAGCATTATTCTAGCTGCTTCCGGACACGAAAGTGATATTCCTATTTCTCTTAGAGAACCAAACTCTTCTGTATATCTAGGGTATTGCTGACATGTATAACACAGGTTTTCTTCACCAATATTTATATATATATCACAAGTCTTTTCTTTATTTAAAAATGGACAATTATTTCCTTTAAGTACAAATATATTTTCTCCTGCTTCATGAACTATTTCACTTCTTAGTCTTTCTCCAAATTTACCTTGCACATTTTTATAACGGTCATATGTAACATCATCTATTACTATTCCCCATCCTGCACAGCATGTATCTTCACATTTTGATGCTATACATTTAAAATCCTTAAAGTATTCTGGGACTCTAATTTTCATTTCTTATTCCTCATTTATAATTTAATTATTTATTTTCACTTTTATATTCATTATAGAAGTTTATTAATATTTCATACTCTTCATCTGATAAGAATTTACTTTCATGTTTTTCATTAATTTCCACATCAGTAAAATTCAAAAATCTTACCTTATTCTTATATAATTCAATTAATCCTAATCTTACATTGTTATTTTCACTCATTTTTATTTCTCCTTTTCTTCTTATATTTTAAATCTTGCCATACCATATACAAATTCATTTGTTGCATTTAGTAGATCAGCATTAATCAATATAATATCACATTCTTGGCAAATATCATATAAAATACTTTCAATAAATGAATTTCTTACTACTACTTCCTTAGGTCTAACATATTTGCATGATACATCCAGTAAATATTTTATCCAATAAATTCAACTTTACTAACTTCATCAATATAAGTAATTTCAGATAAAATATCATTAATATCTACTTCATCATCTACATTGAGCTTTAAGATTATTTTTGCTTTATCTATGGACACTTTTCTTGTTTCTATTGAAACAATGCAAACTCCTGCAATTTTTAAACCATTTCTTACTTTTTCCATAGATACAGCTGTATCACCTGTTAATTCAACTTCAATAAAAACATAAGAATTTCTCTTTATTGACATTATTTTTTTTAATCTAAATATATCAGTTAAAAAAATGTATGATACTACAGTTATTATAACCGCTCCTAAGTATACACCTGATCCTACCGCTAGCCCTATACATGCTGCAAGACATATTGAAGCAGCAGTAGTTAAACCCTTTACACTTCGTTTATCCTTAAGTATCGTACCTGCACCAAGAAAGCCTATGCCTGATATATATTGTCCTGCCAATCTAAATACATCATTATTTCCTCCATTAATACGATAATATTCAAGGGAGGTTATTTGAATTAAAAGCCCAACCATACCTACAAGTACATGGGTTCTTATTCCTACAACCATACCTTTCTTTTCTCGATTATATCCAATTGCTCCTACAAGCACTACACAAAGAAAAGTCTTAAAAATAATTTCTAAAACTACCTTTATACTTACACTTTCTATGATTTCTTTTAACATCTTTCTTCCCCCCTTTTTTTCTTAAGTTTTTCATTTTATATTCTTATTATATGGAGATGCTATTTATAATATAAACCAAAAGGAGTAGATTTTTTTCTACTCCTTTCCCTATCTATCCATTTTATTATTTTCAAGTATTAAAATTTAACCATATCTATATAAATTTAATTACCATCTCCTTTTCAGTAGATTAGATAATTGGATCATCTCCCTCTGGGCTGCTTCATAGTTCTTTATATAACTATGGTGCCAAGAAACTCCTGTTTCTTTACGGACAATATTAATGTTTGAGCATTCCTCCTTTCCCTTAGTCTTCATAAAAGACTCTATATCATTCGATATTATCATCGCCAAGCATCCCTCCCTTTTCACACATATATGGTTAAATGTTTATAGACAAAAAGGAGTCGCAAAACATCTTTTGTGACTCCTTTTTCTTATCTATATTAACATTATACTACTATAAATACTCATTGTAAATATTTCCCATATTATTTTATTAAATTTTTTCACTTTCATGCTTAAAACTTTTTTCTCTTTTATAGTAAGTATAAGCTAGTGGAATTACTGCTGCAAACCAAGCAACAGGATCTGCCAAACATATTCCCATAAATTCTAAAACCTTAGGTAATGTAAAGGCTACAATAGCTCTAGCAACAAGTTCATAAACTCCAGCCATCATTGGAATAAATGAATCTCCTATTCCTTGCAGTGCATTTCTATAAACAAATATTAACCCTAATGGAATAAAGAAAATTGCTGAAATATTTAAAACCTGTTGTGCATAAGATAATATCTCTGCATCTGGATTGCTAACAAACATCATTACAAAGTATTTTCCTAAGAAAATAAGTATTATAGCTGAAATCACGCTTGTAATTATAGATATTTGTACACATTTCTTAACTCCTTCTTTAATACGATCATATCTTTTTGCTCCTATATTTTGTCCACAATAAGTTGCCATTGTTACACCTAAAGTAGTAGCTGGTTGCATAACTAATTGTAATACTTTTGAAGAAGCTGCATAAGAAGCTATTACTGTAGAACCAAATATATTTATAGCACTTTGTACTGTCATTATTCCTATAGATGTTATCGAAAACTGTAGAGCCATAGGTATACCTACTTTTAAATGTTTTCTGTAATATTTTTTCTTAACTTTAAAATCATCTTTTTTAAGCCTTAATATTTTATATCTTTTATATGTATAAATTACACATAAAATCGCTGAAACCCCTTGAGATATTACTGTAGCATAAGCAGCTCCTGCAACTCCCATTTTGAAGTTTATAATAAGAACTAAATCTAAAATTATATTAAGTACTGAAGATACTATAAGGAAATATAAAGGCGTTTTACTATCACCTAGAGCTCTTAATATAGCTGCCATCATATTGTAGAATATAATAGCTATATTTCCTGCATATAAAATAATTATGTATGTTGAGGCATCCTTCATTATATTTGAAGGTGTATTCATAAGAGTTAATAGAGGCTTTGCCGAAAGTACGCTTATAAAAGTAACAAGTATAGTTGCTATTATTGATAAAATAATTGAACTAGCAACAGCTTCCTTAACTCCTACTTCATCTTTAGCACCATACTTTTGCGAAATAAGCACTGCAAATCCACTTGTAAGCCCCATTACAAATCCATTTACCAAAAATACCATAGAACTTGTTGTCCCTACTGCTGCTAATGCTTCAACTCCTATAAATCTTCCAACAATTATAGTATCAACCATACTATAAAACTGCTGAAATATATTTCCTATTAAAAGTGGAATTGAAAATAGCAATATCAGCTTCACTGGATTTCCAGTTGTCATATCATTTGTCATTTACCCATCTCCTTTTTATTTTTTCACCAGCATATATAATAACATACTTTACATAAATCTATTAATTATTTTTATCAATTCTTTTTAATTATTTTTTCACTGTCATTAAAAGTTATTACATTTACTTTCATTTTTTTCTCTATTATATATTTATTTTATAAAAGCCATTAATAATAAAGTTAAATAAAATAAATCCGTAAACTAACAAAGCAATACACCTTGCTAAAATCTACGGACCATAAAAAAACAGTTTTCCCCAAGAATAGCGAACAAAATAAACTTTTTACTATTATTTACATTTATAATATACTCTTTACCTTTAATATTGTCAATATAATTTTAAATAAAAAGGAACATCTTCACCAAAAGAAAATGTTCCCAAATATTACTCTACGCTACTCTTCTATTATTAATTTCTTCTATTATTCCCCAGGCAATTGAAAACCATAAATTAATGCCAAAGATAGCACCAAAACTTCCATATAAATATAATTTTTTAAAGAAATCACCAGCAAAGCCATTAAACATAATGTGTATTTCTTTAGGTTCCATTATTGCTATCTGCTCCATAGTTATTTGCTTTATATTTACAGCTTTTAAAAGTTTACTAGTGTTATTAAATGTAACATTTAAAACTGCTTCAATAGCTCTACAGATAACATCATCTTTTGTATCCTCTTTTATAAAGCTGAATCCGTCATTAATTATTTCTTCACAGATTAGATTGATTATTTCCTTATTAACTTCATTAAAACTTTTACTATTAAAAGCAGCTTCAATATATTCTTCTACACATTCTTTAGAATACTCTTCATCAATAATAGCATTAAAGGATACTCTTTTAACTACATCTTCATAAAATTCATTTGCTATTTTTTCAATAAGCGTTGCAAACTCTTCATTATTAACAACTATATTCAATATTGCTTCAGTACACTCTACTACATCTTTTCTTTCTAATGCTAGCATTACTTTATTTATGGATGTTTCTTTAATAGACTGTATAAACCCTTCATCTATTATTTCATCTAAGCACTTAACAATAGCCTCTAGATTTTTTACTAAATTATCATTACTTAACTTTATAATATTATTTAACTCTCTATTAAATTTGTAACAGATATCTTTTAAAGAATCTAAATCTAGTATCAATAGAAACTCTTTAAGATTTTCACTTAATATTATGTTGATAGACTCATCAATAACCTCTTCAATCTCTTCTTTTATATAGATAGATTTATTAAGGCTTATATAAATGCTATCTAATATTTTACTACAATTTATTTCTTTTGCCTTAAGCTGTAAACTCTTTATTGGTGTAGGATAAATAGAATATGATAATGTACTTTGAACTAATGATGTAATTTCTAAGTATTTATTATCTAAAAATATTGGTACTTTAATATCTATTATTGTATCTATACACCTATTTACTATATCATCTCCGCCAAACATTACATAAGCTCCTCTTTCAAGGAAATTAAGCCCTGAGGTAATTTCCCCCCTTACCTTTTCACTAAATTTACTTTTATTAGCTTTTAAATAACTTTCACCTTTGCTAATAATATATCTACTTAGCTTAGGTATATTACTATCAATATATTCTGCTATCTTTCCAGCAAATACATTTCCAATGGTATTATCACCATTAATTTCTTTTTCTAAAAATTCTGAAACTCCCTTTTCAAGATAATTCTTGCTTTCATTGAATATCAATAACATAGATTTATCTTTAATATATTTTCTTAAACTCTCAATTTTTTCACTAGAGATAAGCCCACTTAAATTGTTATTAATTATAGTTTGATATTTATCTTCGCCTTTAAATATCATCTTTTGAATCTTTTCTTCATTTAATATACTTTTACCATTATTTAACAAAACTTTTTTTAAGCTATTATTAATATCTTCTCTTATTTTAATAAGTTGTTCTTCTTTGATAAATTCTTTGCATTTTTTATCAGATTTCATTTTATTAGCCAAATAATCTGCTGTTTTCTCTGAAAAAATTACTGTTAACTTTCTAGCATCAAGGACAATTTTAGATATATACCTTGACTTTAAAATTTTCCCAACATTTATACTTCCTATACCTTCCACTGATTTATATGCTATTTTCTTTTTATTATTTTCTATATTTTTTTTCATTCCATCGTATAAATAATCTACTATAATCTCTTTCTTTTCTCTTATAGCATCCATGATTACTTTGTAATTACTTTCTGATATACTGCTAATAAGATATCCCTTAAACATATCTTTTTTAGAGGTTAATAGCATTTTTACTCTCTCACCGTTTAACAGTTCTTCATCAATAACATGACCTATTCCTCTTGCCATTATATCCTTATGTGCTGGAATATATCCTAAAGAAAACTTCCTTAAAAATGGTATTTTAGCTAAAAACTTATTTCTTTTATATGGATAAAATAACATTTTTAAAGCTATAACATTAGTGCCTACACCTATCATTGCCATGATAATGCAAGATATTATTGTAGAAGCCACACTCCCTGAAAATCCACTTATAGAGGTTGTTCCATAAAACAACCCATAAATTCCTCCAACAACAATCCCTAAAATGCCCCCAAATACTGATAATGGCTTAAGTTCATTTCCCATAAATGATTGAGCAAGCTCACATATTTCATCTTCATTAAACTTTATCAAATTATCATAAATGATATTCTTTATATTGCCATCAAGAATTTCTTCAATATTATTATCTATATAATTGTATAACTTTTCCTTTGAAACCAATATTAATTTATCTTTATTACATATATCCTCTATAAATTCATCTAAAGTATTTTCAGAATATCTTGTTATCATTTCTTCTTCAAGAGTTAATATTAAATTAATCATTGAACTTCCTAATAATTCCTTTTCGTTCTCTGCTATCTTTATCAGATCTATCTCTCTAACCTTGCTTATTATTATTCTATTTATAGGTTCTAGTATCTCTCTCTTGCTATCCTTTAGCAGATGTAATAATGACCTATTAGCTTTCTCTGATAACTTTGTAAATTCCTTTTCTGATAAAAGATTTTTCACAGGCATATTTATTGTTTCATTAATTTTATCATTAATAATATTAACTACTCTTAGCTGTAAGAAACTTAATATTTCTTTTCGTTCATTACAAATCAATAAAATAAGCTGCTCTTTCACCTTTATTTTTAATAAACCAATGTTCTCTTCATTAATGAGAGAACTAATTTTTTTAGAGAATACTGCTTCAACTAATAGGCTTAATATTTTTTCACCATGAATATTAATCTTTTCCATAATAAGCTTACTTAGTGCCATTATTTTGCTTTCAGATATAATATTTGCTTCTTCAAGCTTACCTATTATATCTTTCACCTTATTACTCTTTAAATAAGTTATTATCTCTTGTGATATCTTCTTTACTGATTCTTCGTTCATTTCATATTTATCTATATAAGAAATAATCTTATCTACCACACTGGCTTTTTCTGAGATATCACTAAAAAGACTCTCCCTAACTTTTTGCACTATTATCCTTTTAATACTACCATCCATTCCTTCAATGGATTCATCTATAGATTCTTCAATAATTTCATTAACTTCATTCTTATTAAATCTAATCCACTGTGATATGCTTGGTATAACTTTAATGGTAATTTCCTCGATAAATCTTGAAAGGTTAATAGCTGATTCTTCTGGCAATAATTCGTATAATGTAAAATCTAATTCTTTTGCTATTTTTATTATTTCATTTAAAATATTCTTTAAGCTATCAGTACCTTTATCTGAATTTATAAAGGTGCATCCCTTAGCAAATAAAGCTGAAGATATTTGTTTTTTTTCTACTGGAGAAAAATAATCATTTAATGTGTTAGAAGCTATTGTCTTAAATAAACTATTGATTATTTCATCTATATCAATGGCTTCATATATCTTTCCCAGTATATTTAAAAGTTTTTCTTCATCATCAAATATATTTTCTAATGAATTTATAATAAGTTCTTCTATGATAGATTCTATCTTTATTTTCACATCTTCATTAATTATATCTTTTAATATCAAATTATTATTTTGATGATAAATATCCTTTAATAATATAGAAACTTTATCATCAGACTTTATGTATTTTAAAATTTCTTCATAAACAATATCTGTTATATAAACTATATGCTTTGCTGATAAAATTTCTGTTATTTCTATATTATCTACTATATTTTTTAATAGTTTATCTGATATAAGTTTCATTTTAGCTTCTGTAAACTCCATGATGCTTTCTTTACTTTCTTCAAAATATGAAATATCTTTTATTTTCACATCATTAAATGCTTCTTTAAGGCCGCTATTCCAAAACTCTTCTACAGTTACATCTAACTGTTTCTTAAACTCTTCACCATGTATATGTTCTTTTAATGTCTTTCCATTAATAATATCTTTTTCTACTAGAGTACTTATTTCATCTATAAATTTTTCTTTATTTTTCTTAACTACTCCTCCCAGCTTTAATGGAGTGTATTCCTTAAAAAGCATATTTACAGCATATTTATTGGTAATATATCCTGCCACTCCTCCTGAAATACTTTGGAGTATTAAAAGTAATGGATTTATCAATGTTTTTCTCTCCTTTTATTACTGTTAATTACTATATTATACTACAAAGAAAATTTATCCACAAAATTATTATCCATTTTCTATTTTATGGTATAATATTTATATACTTTATTTTATTTTGCGAGGTGAATTATGGATAAAATTAAATTTAATAGTTTAAGTGAAGTTAAAAAAGTAAATTATATTTTAGAATTAAATAAAAAAATCAGCTTAAATGAAATAAGCACTCTTTTAGGCATAAAGAAAAGTTCCATTAAATCTCTAATGGGAAAATATGATTACACCTTCAATGGAAAAAACTTTTTAAAGCATAAAGAAGTATTGAAATCTCCCAAAACTTCTATGGCCCAACCCTCTTCCCCTGCTGATAGGCTATATGCCTTAGAAATGAGAATATTTGAGCTGGAAACAATAACTAGAAACATTAATTGCGATTTGCAAAATCATAAGCAAAATCATCAAAATAATAACCCTACACTACCAACTACTTCCTCATCACAGAAAAAAATAGTTTTAAAAGATTCTATAATCGATACCTTAAATATTTTTTTAAAAAAGCATCCTGACTTAAGTGAAGATGATGTAATAAATAAAGCAATTTCAGAGTATATAGAAAACTATCATAGGTTAGTTATCTATAATAAAAAAACTATCTGAATTTAATTTTTCCATATAATAAAACAATTTGAACCTGCATAAAAAATCATGCAGGTTCAAAATTATTAATTACTTTTAGCTATATTTGTTAATCATTTCATTTTTTAAATTCCAAAGTTCTGATGATAAATCTACATAATACTCTTGTGGATTAGTAAACCTCTTTTGCTCATCCCATAAACTGTTTACACTTTCTCTACAATAAGCTTTAATATCTAACACTGCTGGGCTTTCATAAACACATTCTCCATTTATAAATACAGGAACTTGAAGCTTTTTAGCATAGAAATTATCTACAAGCTTCTTCTTCCAAGTATGTACAGGATCAAATATTTCATATTCTCTGCTGTCATCTATCACTTCATCTGCTAAAGTAATAACATCTGCAATTGCCTTATTACTTTCCTTATCAAACAATCTCCATACTTGTTTATAACCAGGATTAGTTACCTTTTCTACATTTTCTGAAAGTTTAATTCTTGGTACTATTTCACCATTTTCCTCTACAGCCATCAGCTTATAAACTCCACCAAATACCGGTTCTGATTTGGCTGTAATCAGTCTTTCACCTACACCATAAATATCTATCTTAGCATCTTGGCTTACAAGATCTCTTATGATAAATTCATCTAAGCTATTAGAAGCTAGTATCTTACAATCTCTTAATCCATTTTCATCAAGCATTTTTCTCGCTTTCTTCGATAAATATGATAAATCTCCACTATCAAGTCTTATACCTTTTAATCTTTTACCCATTGGTTCTAATATTTCTTTAGCTATCCTTATAGCATTAGGAATTCCTGACTTAAGAACGCTGTATGTATCAACAAGAAGTATACAGTTATCTGGATAAGTATTTGCATAAGCTTCAAATGCTTTATATTCATCACCAAAGAACTGTACCCATGAGTGAGCCATTGTACCCACTATATCTACCCCAAAATCTTTTCCTGTTATAGTAGTTGCCGTTGCACTCACGCCTCCTATTATAGCCGCTCTAGCTCCTAATATAGCTGCATCTGCCCCTTGACCTCTTCTTGCTCCAAGATCCATTACCACTCTGCCATTAGCTGCTGTAACAACTCTATTGGCTTTAGTAGCTATAAGACTTTGATGATTGATTGATAATAATAGCATTGTTTCAATAAATTGTGCTTCCATTATCTTTGCTCTCACTGTAACAAGTGGCTCATTAGGAAATACTACAGTTCCTTCTGGAATTGCATAAATATCTCCACTAAACTTGAAATCTCTTAAGTATTTCAAAAACTCTTCATTAAATATATTCTTTTGTCTTAAATATTCAATATCGGAATCTGAAAAGCTTAAGTTTTTAATATACTCTATAAACTGTTGTAAGCCTGCTACAATTGAAAAACTTGCTTCATCAGGATTTTTTCTAAAGAACATATCACAATATACCACTGAATCAGCATATCCATTTTCATAATATCCATTAGACATTGTCAGTTCGTAGAAATCCACTAACATACTTAAATTTCTTTCGTTTTTTAAATCCATACTCTCCATCCTTTTTCCTTATAATAAAAGGAAAATTCACCTCCATCAGCAGATAATATTGCTAACTTTTATTTATATTAACATATTATTATTATTTACATAATTAGTCAATGCCTAAATAGATTTATTTTTTTAACATTTTAGCAAGCTTTGCTATATACATATTCTAGAATAACCTTTAAACATTAAATATACTCTTAACATTTTTAATAAACAAAAAATCCTTAGACATACTCTGCCCTAAGGATTCTATTTTTTAATATTCCTACGTAAAAAAGCATCATTATGCGTCTTTACACTAGTTTGACAATATTTGTGTATCATTAATATATCCAAGATAGCTATGCGCTGCTTTTTTTATTTTATACTGCATAACTTGTATTGGATAATGGATGCTTGCGAATATATAGCTTCCTCTTTTTATCATATTCTTCTTTCGATATCATATCTTTTCTTGAATCATGAATTGTATAATCATATCCTTTGTTATTCACGTCATACCATTTTAATACTTCTCTAAAACTCTTACCATCTCTTTGGCTTTTAAGAAAGATACCACTACCCCTTCCTATATTATCTAGTGTCCATGTATTGCACCTTATTTCATTTAACATTGTCTTATTATAAGGGAACTGAACATATGCATGGGTATTGTTCATATACATTCTACAGATGGTGGTATCATCATCAAACTTTACTAACAAAATATCATTTCTCAATCTCTCTTCTCTTATACCTATTTTAAAATAATCATTTTTTAAACATAAAAATTTAAAGTCTTTTATTTTCTTTTCCTGCCCCATAATAAATCCCCCTTATAACATATATTTATGCAGGAAAGAAATTTTGTTTATATTTTTTGTAACTATTTTTAAAATTTATATGATTATACTAATTAATAGTTAAATTTATAAAAAAAGAACAGATATTCCTCTGTTCTTCAAAAATATTATTTATTCATTTTTTCATATACTTTGTCTATTATAGCTTTTCTTTCTTCACCTATAACACTGATTAACTTAGATGGCATAAAACCATTTTTATATACTCTATCTTCATTTCTCTCTATCATAGCCATGATAGTTTCTTCAAATTTTTCTTCAGTTATCATATCTTCTAAATAAGTATCTACTAAATCTTTTATTTTTGAAGCTAATTCTTTTGGATTTCTATATACTGCTCTCATGCTTTTCTCCTTAAACATAAAGTAAAATTTATTAAACATAATGATTTTACTTTAAATTTCAAGTTATTGCAATAAAAAATATTTACTTTACTTTCTCATGGCCTGTATACTTTAATATATTTTACTATTTTTAACCTTTTCTTCATTATGAAGAATTATTGCCACAAAATGCTGCTATTGTACCCTCAATTACTACGATGGTACATTATTTAAAACTTCCAATAACTTTTTATAATAAATATAGTTTAAATGATCTATATAGCCTTCCATACTCTCTAAATACATATTTTCTTTAATAAATGCTGCAACAAAATGCATTTCTTCCTTTTCTTTTAAATTAACCTTGCTTCTTACTGATGATTTAGGTAAATTTTTATCAATTGTATTTTCAATAATACTCTTATTATTAAATTCTAAACAAATTTGCTCTTTTAATTCATCTTTTTCAGGAGCAATTTTAAATTTATTACAATCAATTTTATATTCATTTTTCATAAAGTTATAAAAGCTTTTTATCTTCCATATGGATTTAAGCCACTTATTCTCTACATACTTTTCAATGTTCCGTAACTCACTGATGAAAATATTCTTTTTACTTTCTTCCATTTCATCCTTCTTAAATATATTTATCTGCCTATAAAACCATTTGATTATTTTTTCCTCTTCCATAGATAATCCTTCAAATTGATAAATAGGTATATAATAACTCTCATTGACTATTTCATAATATAATATATTACTATGGTATTTACTCTCTAATATATTATGATACGACTTTAAATTCTCTTTCCATTTCTCAAGCCTTAAATCCCATTTAAAATCTATTGCTTCTAAACACTGTACAAATTCCTCATTAAGAACTTGTTTATTATATAAGCTTCTTTGTAGAGCGCACCATTTATAAAGTCTCTCATTTGCTTTATCTTTAGGTACTTCTATATGACCATTTACTTCATAGAATTTCACTAGATAATTAAAATTATCATACCAATTATAAGTAATCTTTTTTTCAATATTTCTAAATTTACTTATGACATCTTCATGCTCTTCATATAAGGCAAAATTAATTCGCTCTTCACATAACCCCAATGAAGCTCTGTATTTATTATTTTCCTCTGCACTTTTCATTAAATCACGTTTAAAATTAATCAATTCTAGATTATCAATATTATCTACAAAATCAAATATTATTGGATGATTATCAACATTTTCAGAAGTGAGGCATCTTCCTAACTGCTGATAATACACAACTGGTGATCTGGTATTTCTAAGCATCATTATGCCACTGATATTCTTTAAATGAAGCCCTTCATTTAACTTACTTATAGCAAATAGTAGCTTTATTTCATGCTGATTATTATCTTCCTGAAAATCATTTATTGTATTTTTTACATTATTACTTTGAGATGTTATAGTATAACTTTTAATATTTTTACAAATAGGAAAAGCCTTTTTAAACCAATCATTTACCTTTGGTATCATTTTTATTAAATGAAAATTATTTTCACAAAATACGATAAACTTAATGTTATGTCCATAAGGCAAATGCTTTTTTATTATGTTTGGAATATTATTTTCCTTTTGCCATATCTTTTTATACTCTTCAAGCTCTTTTATATATCTTTTTTTATCTTCTTTAGTGATGATTTCTTCTTCCATTTGTTCCATACGTTTTTTTATCTCTTTATCAAGATTATAAATTGCTGAAACATAAACTGGATTAGGCAATACTTTTCTTACAATGGCATCTGAAAGACTAAGTGGCGTAACACAATTACCCTGTAGAAGCTCTTCAATCATATCCCTATTATTATCTAAAAACCTTATAGGTGTAGCTGAAAACCCTACAATAGAAGTTTCTTTATTTTTATCTATTATTTTCTTTACAGCTTTTCCCCAAGTTTCTGCACCAGCTCTATGCAATTCATCTAATAATATCAACTCTACATTAATATCATTTAACTTACCACTTCTATCCATAGCTGCTAACTTGCTATATGTATAAAACTTGCAACTTTTAACACACCATGGAGCTATATTTTTTAATTGCATGATAATTTCCTTACTTGGTGCTATGAGAATAGATTTTCTATCTAAATAGTCAAATAACATTTGCAGTATAATAAAACTTTTTCCTGTTCCTGTTGCATTAGAAACAGCAACTCTTTTTTCATTTTCTAATATAGCCTTAACTTCCTTATATGTATATCTATTATGAGGCTTTAAATCTGGCAAAAGTATGTCCCTATTTTGCTCCTCACTATAGTTATCTATTAAAACTTGTAGGAATTTAAAATCCTCTAAAGACATATTAGTCTTATTAAATAGCCTTATATTTTCTATATATCCATTAAGCGATATTATCATAAACTGTCTACAGTTATATTCTTTGCTAGCTTTTTTCTCAAACTTTTTAAGTTCAGCAATAATATCACTATTATTCAATGGATTAAGATAGTTCTTAGCCTGTACAATCCAAACTATCTTATTAGGATTGCTAGGATAAGATAAAAGTATATCTGCTCCACCATCAAAAGCTCCACCTTTTATGGTAGCTATAAAACCATTTCCCTGAAAAAGCATGGCCAAAAACTCCTCAAAAAGCTTTCCTTTAATATATTTATCTGTTATCTCTAACATCAATTTTATTTTACTATATTCTTTATTTATAATTAATTCTTTTAATTGATCCAATAATTCTTTCATCATTACTCTCTAATCTATTGTTATTTTTCTCATACTAAATAAATTCTATCAAATAGATATAGAAAAAGAAACTCAAATCTTTGAGTTTCTTTTTAATGGTTAATTTTAAATTTATGCAAGTCCTTCAATTATTCCACCACCAACAACAATGTTTCCTTGATAGAATACAACTGATTGACCCTTAGTTATTGCTCTTTGTTTTTCCTTGAAGCTTACTTTAACTTTACCATCTTCCATTGGAGATATAACAGCTTCAGCAGGCCTTCCTGAATATCTAACTTTAGCTTCTACTGTAATTTCTCCTTCTAATTTATCAAAAGGAATAAAGTTTACATCCTTAGCAACTAAATCTGTCTTAAATATATCAGTTTCTGGTCCTAAAACTACTTCATTAGTCATTGGATTAATATCTGTAACGAATACTGGTCTTCCAAGAGCTATTCCTAGACCTTTTCTTTGACCTATAGTGTAATATACTATACCTTTATGTTGTCCTAGAACATTGCCATTCTTATCAACAAAGTTTCCTTTAACTACTTCTAATGGTCTAGCTTCTTTAATATATCTCCCATGATCATTGTCTGGAATAAAACATATTTCTTCACTATCTTTTTTATTATATACAGATAAGCCAATTTCCTTAGCTATTTCTCTAATTCTATCCTTTGTGTATTCTCCACATGGCATTAGAGTATGTGCTAATTGATCTTGAGTAAAGTTGTACAATGCATATGTTTGATCTTTTCTATAATCATCTGAACGAATCAGAAGATGTCTTCCATCTCTTTCTTCTATCTTAGCATAATGACCTGTAGCAACATAATCAGCCCCAATTCCTCTAGCTTTTCTTAAAAGCTCATCGAATTTTAAATGCTTATTACATGCTATACATGGATTAGGTGTCTTTCCATCTATGTATTCTTGCACAAAATAATCTATTACCTTTTCTTTAAATGAATCTCTAAAATTCATTACATAGAAAGGTATTCCTATTTTATTAGCAACTCTTCTTGCATCATCAACTGCTGAAAGGGAACAACAACCACCTTCTCTTTCTGTGTAATCTTTATCTTCTTGCCATATTTGCATTGTTACACCAATTACATCATATCCTTGCTCCTTTAAAAGGTAAGCAGCAACGGAGCTATCAACTCCGCCACTCATACCTATAACTACCTTTTTCTTCTTTTTCATCTAATCACACCTTAAATCTTATTCGTGTCCATGCACTGCATCGTGTAATTCATCGTGATCAGTTTCTTCAAATTCCCAACCTTCTAAGCTTAACCCTTGATTTTTTCTATAGTCATTGATTGCTTTATGTATAGCTTCTTCTGCTAATACTGAACAGTGCATTTTTACTGGTGGAAGTCCATCTAAAGCCTCTGCAACTGCTTTATTTGATAATTCCCATGCTTCTTCTAATGTCTTTCCTTTAATTAATTCTGTAGCCATTGAAGATGATGCTATAGCTGATCCACATCCAAAAGTTTGGAACTTAACATCTTTGATTATGTTATCTTCAACTTTTAAATAAACTTTCATTATATCTCCGCACTTAGCATTTCCAACTTCTCCAACTCCGTTAGCGTCGTCTATTTCTCCTACATTTCTTGGGTTTTTAAAATGATCCATTACTTTATCACTATATATCATAATTATCTTTCTCCTTTTCTTTTAAAGTCGTACCATAATGGTGACATATTTCTTAATCTTTCTATTATTGGTGGTAATTCATTTAATAATTTTTCCACATCTTCTTCTGTTGATGCAGCACCTAAAGTTGTTCTTAAAGAACCATGTGCTTTTTCATGTGGTAATCCTATGGCTAATAATACATGTGAAGGATCTAAAGAACCCGATGTACAAGCACTACCACTAGATGCACAAATCCCTTCAAAGTCTAATGATAAAAGAATTGATTCTCCTTCAATAAACTCAAAGCTTATATTAGAGTTTCCTGGTAATCTCTTATCTCCTCTTGGTCCATTTAATCTAGCATATGGAATTCTTTCTAGGATTCCGTCAATTAACTTATCTCTTAATACAGTTAATCTTGCTCTATTTTCTTCAATATTTTCAGTTGCAATTTCGATAGCTTTTCCTAAACCAACTACTCCTGGAATATTTTCTGTACCTGCTCTTCTTCCTCTTTCTTGTCCACCACCGTGAATTAAGTTATCTATTCTTACACCTTTTCTTATATATAAAGCACCTATTCCCTTAGGCCCATATAATTTATGTCCAGCTAAGGATAATAAATCAATATTCATTTCTTTAACATCTACCGGTACTGAACCTATTGCTTGAACAGCATCAGTGTGGAATAATACTTTCTTTTCTCTACAAATTGCTCCAATTTCTTTTATTGGTTGGATTGTTCCTATTTCGTTATTAGCAAACATTATTGAAACTAAAATAGTTTTATCTGTTATCGCTGATTCCAATTGTTTTAAATCAATAAATCCTTCTTCATTAACATCTAAGTAAGTTACTTCAAAACCAAATTTTTCTAAGAATTCACAAGTATGTAATACTGCATGATGCTCTATCTTAGTTGTTATTATATGATTTCCTTTTTTCATATGAGCTGTGGCAATACCTTTTATTGCCCAGTTATCAGCTTCTGATCCACCACCTGTGAAATACACTTCATTTGGATCACAGTTTATTGCTTTAGCCACTTGTGCTCTTGCATTATCTACTGCCATTTTTGTTTCTCTTGATATTCCATAGAATGATGATGGGTTACCAAACTTTTCTGTAAAGAAAGGCATCATTGCATCTAAAACTTCTGGTTTAACATATGTTGTAGCTGAATAATCCATATAAGTTGTTTTCATTATTCTTCTCTCCTCTTTAATTCTAAAAGTGAATTTTTATCTTTCATTTCATTATAATCATCTACTATATCTTGTAAAGTTATTGATTCCATAACTTCATCTATACTATTTTTAATTTTTGTCCATAACAATCTTGTGGCACAACAATCTATATTATCACAAGATACATTATCAATGCAATCTGCAACCTCCACAGGACCTTCTAAAATATTCATAATATCAGAAACTTTTATATCTTTAGGTTCTTTTGCTAAAACATATCCTCCTTGAGCTCCTCTAATACTTGTAATAAGCTTAGCTTTCCTTAGAGGGGAAAATAGCTGCTCTAAATAATACTCTGATATACTTTGTCTACTAGATATCGTCTTAATAGAAACGGGTGCATCTCCATAGTGAATTGCTAAATCCACCATTGCCTTTACTCCATATCTTCCTTTTGTTGAAAGTTTCATTTCTCCACCCCTTTTTATTTCTGACTATTTTACTATGTTTTATTTGATGTTTATATCTTAGCAAAGTACTCGGCTTTTGTCAACATAGATATAAAAAAAATCGACAGCAATTTTGAATTCAAAGAAAAGCTTGATTTCATCATAGCTGTTGTTACTCCATTAATCTCTTTGAATCTTTTATAGCCATCTAACTTGTTACTATTTATATAACAGCAAATATCCATAAAATATGAAGCTTAATATACTTCATCTTAATATTATTTCCCTTTAATCCTGCTCCAGTATTCTTTCATAGTTTTTTCAATTTTATTATCACCATATTCATAGTACACTTTATTTTTAATATTATCTGGTAAATATTGCTGTTTCACATAATGATTTTCATATTTGTGAGGATACTTATACTCTATTCCTCTTCCTAGTTTACTAGCGCCTCCATAATGCGCATCCTTTAAATGCATTGGAATATCATCTATAGTTATATTTTCCAAATCATCTAAAGCTCTATCTATAGCAACATATGAAGAATTTGATTTTGGACTAGTTGCTAGTAGTATTGTAGCTTCCGCCAGAGGAATTCTAGCTTCTGGAAACCCCAGTTCCCTGGCTGAATCAACTAAAGACTTTACAATAAACGCAGCTTGTGGGTAAGCAAGTCCTATATCTTCTGACGCAATAACCTGTAGCCTTCTACATATAGATATTAAATCTCCACCTTTTATAAGTCTAGCTAAATAATGAATTGCTCCATCAGCATCACTACCTCTAATAGACTTTTGAAATGCACTTAATATATCATAATGAGAATCTCCATCCATATCAAAAGCTATTACCTTGCTTTGAGTTGAATCTTTAGCAGTTTCTAAATCAATCAGTATCTCTTTATCATCATTAGGTTTAGTGGAATTTAAAGCTACCTCTAATCCATTAAGAGCCTTTCTTACATCACCATTACAGTAAGCAGCCAAATATTCTTTAGCTTCATTGGTAACTTTAATACAAATCTCATTATATTCCTTACTTCTTAAAGTAATGGCTCTATCTAAAGCCTTCTTTATATCTTTTTCTCCTAAAGGTTTAAATTCAAAAATAGTTGATCTACTTAAGATGGCTTTAAATATATAAAAATAAGGATTTTCTGTAGTTGAAGCTATAAGAGTAATCCTTCCGTCTTCAATATATTCTAACAATGATTGTTGTTGCTTTTTATTGAAATTTTGTATCTCATCTAAATATAAAACAACACCGTTCATTCCCAAAAAAGTATCTAATTCCTTTGTTATATCTTGTATATCTTTCAAAGATGCATTGGTTGCATTTAATTTATAAAATCTTTTACCAGCCTTTTTAGCTATTATATTAGCAACTGTTGTCTTGCCAGTTCCAGGAGGTCCATAAAAAATCATATTAGAGATATGTCCACTTTTTATAATTCTATCTAGTATTTTATTTTTTCCTAATATATGTTCTTGCCCACATACCTCATCTAATTCTGTAGGTCTCACTAAATCTGCTAATGGCTTCATATTTTCACCTCGCATTTATGTATCTATTCATAATATATTACCATAAAAATCAAACACATTTCCACTTTATTTAATATATTATAATAGAAACAATTTTTAAGGTGATGCATTGACTATTTTTATTTCTCTCTGCAAAATTCTCTTAAGTTTTATTGTATTCTTTTTTATTTTTTTTATTTTTATCAACAAATTAAAATTACATCTATACAGCAAATTCTTTCTTAAAGAAAAAAAATTATTAATTTCTAAAAGACCTATAAACTCTAAAATGATGTTACACAGCATAATACTCCTTATATCAGTAGTTTTATTTAGTTTACTTGAAAATTATATATATTTATCACCTTTTCAAGCTGGTTCTGTTCTTGGTTGTGTTACTGGTATCATAGAAGGTATCTTTCAAAACACCATCTAGTTTATTTAAACTTCAAAAAAGGGGAATTCTAATTTGAATTCCCCTTTTTGTTGACTAGTACAAAACTTCTTTCAATATAGCCCTTTTAACATTATAAAATTATAACTATATTCAATTATTTTTTCTTTCTTAATAACACAGCACCAATTAAAGTTGATAATGAACCAATTAATCCACTGCTTACTGCTGCACCAGTGTTAGGTAGTTTGTTATTTGAACTATTCTCTAGTTTTATAGAATCATTTTTATTAGCATTACCATTTGCTATCTCATTGTTTGATGGTTTATTTGATGGTTTATTTGTTATTTGATTATTATCTGATGGCTTTTCAGTGACTTTATCATCTTCTTTATTCGATGAATTTATCACTTGTAATTGTATTGATTTAGAAACTGTTGTTCCATCTTCTAAAGTAGCTTCAATATCATATTTATCAACATCAATACCAACATACTTTAAAACTTCAACAGGAATAACTAATTTATCTCCATAAACATAAACTGCAGGAGTTATTTCCTCATTAGAAGCAGTTCTTATATTCATATATTTTACAGGTAATTTCTTACCATTAATAGTAACAAACTTTACATTGCTTCCACTAGGAATAAAATTAGGAATTTCTATACTCTTAAGATTATTTTTATCAATAACAATTGTATTTTCTTTATCAATACTTGGTGGCGTTACCGTATCACCTGATGGCGGTGTAACTGGTGGTACTATAACATTTTTATCTTTAACTTCAATATCTACTGCATTTATTAATGAACTTCCTTCAGAAAATTTAAATGAAATAGTATAATTTCCTTCTACACTAATTACATTAGATATAACATTTGATGGTATTATTATTTTATCATTTTCAATTTTCAGCTCTGTTGCTGATATTTCTTTTCCATTAATATATATGTACTCTAATTTAGTATTATCAAAATTAACATTACTTACTACTAAGTCTTGTTTATTGTTCATATCAAAAGTTAATTTTTGATACTCTATTGTTGGTTTTTTTGTGATAGTATCTTCTTTATCATTTTTATCATCTGATGGCGGTGTAACTGGTGGTACAACTATCGTATTATCATCTTTTGGAGGATTCACTGCTGAATTGCTATCAATTACATTCACCGATACCGCTCCAATAGTAGCTGAACCATCTGAAAAATGTAAAGAAATAGCATGTACACCTACAGTTAAATTTAAATTTGATATAACATTTGAAGGTATTGTAATTGTTGCACTATCCTTATCTACATTAATTTCATTTAATTTAAAATTAATTGGATCTCCCTTTTCATTTGTAATAGATATTGAATTTAAATCTTTGCTATTAAATTTAACTCCAGTTATAGTTATGTCTGATGGCTTACTTTTATCAAAATTTAATGTTTGATTTGGTATAACTGATTCATTAGATGTACTCACAGATTCTACTAAATTAACATCTTGTATCATATCTGCTGAAGTATTTACTACATTTAAAGTTGATGTAACTAATCCTCCAGCCAAAACTAAAGCTAAAGTTTTTTCTTTATTAATTTTTTTATTCTTATTCAAACCTCTTCACTCCTATTTACAGTAATAAAATTACCCTATTTTCACTACTGTCGTAATTTAAAAATTAAACTTAATACATATTTTTTAATTTTACTTATTTATAAAATTCTTGTGTTGCATATACTTTATTGCCAATTTTATATACACCAACACCTATACTTGAAAATTTAGATGATAATATATTTTCTCTATGTCCCTGTGAATTCATCCAATTTGTCATAAATTGCTCTGCTAATGCATTAGCATCAGATACTCCACCTATATAAGCTATATTTTCTCCCCAAGCTCTATATGTAACTCCATCATTTTTCATTTGCGTTGTTATTAAATTACCACTTAAATCCTCATGGCTGAAATAATTATTATCACCCATATCTTGTGATTTAATTCTTGCATACTTTTCCATTGTAGTATTATATGATAAAGTTTCTAAACCAGCCTTAGTTCTTTCTTCATTTACTTTTTCATATATTAAATTTTCAACTTGTGTCATAAATTTATCATTTACTTCACCTAAGTTGCTATTATTTTCCGGTGATGGTTTTATTTCTTCTGATGGCTTTTCATCTACTGAAGGTTTTTGTTCTATATTTGGTTTTTGTTCAATTGATGGTTTTTCATCAATTGATGTATCTTTATCTGTTGATGGTTTTTCAGTTTGCGTAGGAGGTACTATTGTACTTATATCTCCATTTGAAGCATTATTATTGTTATTATTATTATTTATTTCATCTTTATTCTCTGTATTGTTATTATTGTCATTTCCTATATTAGAATCATTTTCATTATTAGAATTGCTTCCATTACCTATTATAATTCCTCCATTACAAATAGGTTTATATATATTTATAGTTTGTCCATTTATACATCCAAAATATTTTTTGAATATAACTCTTCTTTGATATACTCCACAATCACTACTTAAATTCAATACTTCTGAATCTTTTACATTATCCTTTATTATAGTTGTAATAAATCCTCTTTTTGCTTTTAAGGTAGCTGCTTCTACAGTTTTACTTCCTATAGTAGCTCCTATTCCTCCTATTAGCGATGTTGATAACATTATGGCAATTATTGTTTTTTTCATTGGTACCACTCCTTTTTATTTTTTCAGACAATATCTTGTCCAATATTTTATTAGTTGAAGTACTTTTTACTTCTACCAACCTTGCTCATATATAGTTATAACATATTTTTATAAGTATTCCTTAAATAATAAAAGGTACATGTGCCAAAACATACTATTAATTTATATATAAAGATTTATATCCATAATATTCATTTCTAACTTTCCTTATATAATAGGCTTTTAACCACTTTACCATTTTTATACTTGACATTAATTACTATTATATTTTTCTCTAATTAATAGGTTCAGCTATACCATCTGCACTAGCTTTATGATCTTCTCTTCCTTATTTAATACTATATTATGTTATATTTAATAAATTTAAGGTAATATTATTATTAAAAATGTTTAAAGATATAAAAAATAATTTTATTCAATTTATAGTTATTTTTCTTATGGCTTTTATGGGTATATTTGTATTTTTAGGTATTAGTACTGAATTACATGGAATCCAAGTATATTTAAAATATTACAAGGTATTTAAGTATTAAAAAAATTTATAAAAAAATACCTCTAAATAACTTTTTCTATTTAGAGGTATTTACACAAAGCATTAATTTATAAACATTATTGAGTTGATTCTTAATTTTTAATTACTTCTTTTTATTAGCTTTTTTGCTTGTAGCAGCTGCTTCTGCTTGAGCATCTGCTTGAGCATCTGCTTTTACATCAAATGCATTTATATACATTTCTTTTAACTCTTTCATTAATGGGTATCTTGGATTAGCACCTGTACATTGATCATCAAATGCTTGTTCTACCATTTCATCTAATGTAGCATAGAATTTCTCTTCAGTTACACCGGCTTCTTTTATTGTTTTTGGCATATTAACTTTAGATTGTAGTTCTTCAATGGCCTTGATTAATAATTCAACTTTTTCTTCGTTAGTATTTCCACCTAATCCTAAGTGATCAGCTATTCTAGCATATCTCCATGCTGCATTTGGGTATTTGTATTGAGCAAATGCTGCTTGTTTAGTTGGCGCATCAACTGAGTTGAATCTGATAACTTCAGTCATAACTAATGAGTTAGCCATACCATGTGGTAAGTGATGGAATGCACCTAACTTATGAGCCATTGAGTGATTAATTCCTAAGAATGCATTAGAGAATGCCATACCAGCCATACATGAAGCGTGAGCCATTTTTTCTCTTGCTTTAATATTAGTTGTCCCTTCATTGTAAGCATCTGGTAAGTATTTAAATACTAATCTGATTGCTTCTAAAGCTAAACCATTAGTGTACTCAGATGCCATTATTGAAACATACGCTTCAACTGCGTGAACTAATACATCTATACCAGCACAAGCTGTTAATCCCCTTGGAGAAGTCATCATTAATTCTGCATCAACTATAGCCATATCTGGAGTTAGTTCATAGTCAGCTAATGGATATTTAACTCCTGATTTTTCATCAGTGATAACTGCGAATGGAGTAACTTCTGAACCAGTACCAGCTGAAGTTGCTATTGAAACCATCATAGCTTTTTCACCCATAGTTGGGAATTTGTATATTCTCTTTCTTATATCCATGAATGTCATAGCTAAATCGTGGAAGTTAACTTCTGGGTGCTCATACATAACCCACATGATTTTAGCAGCATCCATAGCTGATCCACCACCAAGTGAAATTATAACGTCTGGGTTGAATGCAGTCATTTCAGCAGCACCAGCTCTTGCACATCTTAAAGTTGGATCTGGTTCAACATCTGAGAATATTTTGTATTGGATTCCGTTTGCATCTAGTACATCCGTAACTTTATTAGTGTACCCCATATCGAATAATACTCTATCAGTTACAATGAATGCTTTCTTTTTACCCATATCAGCTAATTCTTGTAAAGCTATTGGTAAACATCCGTATTTGAAATAAGTTTTTTCTGGAACTCTAAACCAAAGCATATTTTCTCTCCTTTCAGCAATGCTCTTAACATTGATTAAGTGCTTAGGACCAACATTTTCTGAAACTGAGTTTCCACCCCATGATCCACATCCTAAAGTTAATGATGGAGCTAATTTAAAGTTGAATAAGTCTCCGATGGCACCTTGAGCTGCTGGCATATTGATTAATGTTCTAGCAGTTTTCATTCTTTCACCAAATGTTAAAACTCTATCTCTATTCTTAACTTGATCAGTGTAAAGTATTGATGTATGTCCCATACCACCTAATTCAATTAATCTGTCAGCTTTATTTAAAGCATCTTCAAATGATGTAGCTTTGTACATTGCTAAAACTGGAGATAATTTTTCGTGTGAGAATGGTTCTTCTAATTCAACTGAAGTTACTTCACCAACTAAAACTTTAGCACTTTCTGGAACGTTAACTCCTGCCATTCTAGCTATTTTATAAGCAGATTGACCAACCATATCAGCATTTAATCCACCTTTTTCATTTAGGATTATGCTTCTAACCTTATCTATTTCTTCACCTTTTAAGATATAAGCTCCTCTTTCAGCCAATTCTTTCTTAACTTCATCATAAACTTGTTCTAAAACAACGATTGATTGTTCTGATGCACAAATAACACCGTTATCAAATGTCTTAGAAAGTAATATTGAGTTAACAGCCATTTTAATGTGAGCTGTTTCATCGATGATTGCTGGAGTATTTCCTGCTCCAACTCCTAAAGCTGGTCTTCCTGATGAGTAAGCAGCTTTAACCATTGCTGGCCCACCTGTAGCAAGAATTATATCTGATTCTCTCATAACGTTTTGTGATAATTCAACTGAAGGTTGATCTATCCATCCAATTATTCCTTCTGGAGCTCCTGCTTTAACTGCAGCTTCTAAAACTACTCTAGCAGCTTCAATAGTTGAATTTTTAGCTCTTGGGTGTGGTGAAATGATTATTGCATTTCTAGTTTTTAAAGCTATTAAACATTTGAATATTGCTGTAGAAGTTGGGTTTGTTGTTGGAACTATTGCAGATATAACTCCAATCGGTTCTGCAACCTTTGTTATTCCGCTTGTTTTATCTTCTTCTAAAACTCCACAAGTCTTCATGTTCTTATATTGATTATATATATATTCAGCAGCAAAGTTATTTTTGATAACTTTATCTTCAACTATACCCATTCCTGTTTCTTCAACAGCCATTTTAGCAAGTTTGATTCTGTTATGATTAGCTGCTAAAGCTGCTTGCCTAAAAATTTCATCTACTTGTTCTTGTGAAAAAGTAGCAAATTGTTTTTGCGCTTCTCTTAATTGTTCAATTCTTTTTGTTAATTCTTGAGCATTTGTAACTTTCATTTGAATCCCTCCTGAATTTAAATCTATGATTAATAGTTTATATTGAATTACTTATTTTCTTTAGGACTTTGTTATATTTTTAACATGTCCACATCCTTATTGTATTATATCGTTTATTTTTTGTCAAACTTTTTTTCTAATTTTTTTCATATTTTTTATTGTATGCAAATCTCTCCTTTCTTAAAATGCTTATTTATTGCTATTGATAACATCTTCAGACACTTTGTTTATTTTTACCTTTTTCTTTTACATAGATTATTTTTTAACTAAATTAGTATTTTTATTATCACCATATATTCCTTTAAAAGTAATTTAATTTATTATTAAATCATTTTTAATTTTTTAGTTTTCTATAAAATAATGCAAAAAAGAGTAGAAATGAATTAGAATATTTTCCTATTCTTCTATTTCTACTCTTTTATATAACAATTGCTAAAATGTGCTTAATAAACTTCTATCACTTAGCACATCTTCCATATTAGCTTTACCAAACATTTCAATCAGCCTATCTCTATTTAGCTTTGCCTTCTCTTCTTTACTAACATCTATTATTGTTTTTCCTTCATGCATCATTATCAATCTATTGCCACTTTCTATAGCTTGCTTAATATTATGAGTAACCATTAATGTTGTTATCTTCTTTTCTTCTATAATTTTATTAGTTATATCCATTATTTTTATGGATGTTTTAGGATCTAATGCTGCTGTATGTTCATCTAACAACAATATTTTAGGATTAGACATTACAGCCATAATCAGAGTTAAAGCTTGTCTTTGTCCTCCAGATAATAAGTTAACTTTATTATATAGCTTATCTTCTAAACCTAAATTCAATCTTTTAAGTTCTTCTTTATAATAATTTATACGTTTCTTATCTATAGCAAATTTTATTCCATATGGTTTACCTTTATTATCTGCTAACGACATATTTTCTAATATATTCATATTCGGAGCCACTCCAACAGACGGATTTTGAAATACACGCCCTATATAACGACATCTATAATACTCCTCTTTCTTTACAACTTCTTCGCCATCAATCATTATACTTCCACTATCCACTGGTAAATTTCCAGTTATTAAATTTAGTAATGTAGACTTGCCAGCACCATTAGACCCAATTATTGATACATACTCCCCTTTTTCTACTTGAAGAGAAAATCCATCAAATACTCTATTTTCATTAATGGTATTTACATTAAAAACCTTATATACATCTTTAATTTTCAGCACTTTCTCCGCCTTCTCTCTTTATTTTTCTTATTTTTAAATTTAAAAATTCCATTATTAGAAGCTAAGGCAATTATAACTATTATTGCTGTTATTAATTTTAAATCATTAGGATTAAAATTTATTTTTAAAGCAATAGCAATAGCTACTTTATAGATAATTGCTCCTAGAATAGATATAGTTGTGCATTTCATAAATGAAATCTTACTAAAAATAGTTAGTCCTATCACAACTGTTGCTAGTCCCATTACCACAATTCCTTGCCCCATATTTACATCTGCATAACCATACTTTTGGGCTTGAATGGCTCCAGCCATTCCCACTAATCCATTACTAAGCATTAATCCAAGTACCTTAACACTATTTTTATTTATTCCTAAAGATGATACTACTTGCTCATTATCACCTACTGCCATAAGTAAGAAACCTCTTTTAGTCTTTAAAAAAGTATCTATAATAATCTTACAGATAACTACTATGATTATTATTATAAAGATAGGTTGAAAATCAGCATTCTTAAATATGGTATTTGTGCTAAATAGCGGCATATTAGATTTTCCCATAATCCTTAAATTCACAGAATAAAGAGCTATCATCACAAGAATACCTGACATCAAATTACTTATCTTAAGTTTTACATGTAAAAAGGCTGTTATCCAACCTGCAATGGCCCCTCCAGCTGATGAAATTATAATTGCCAGCCAAGGATTAACTCCATTTACAAGAAGAACTGCTGTTATGGCTGCCCCTAATGGATAGGTGCCATCCACCGAAAGATCCGGAAAATCAAGAATCTTATATGTTATATATACTCCCATTGAAACAATAGAAAATAGCAGACCTTCTTCAATGGCATTAATTATAAGATTCATTTAGTTCACTCCTCCAGTTACAATTTGAGCATTTTCTTCAATTTCTTTAGGTATTTCTATATTAATTTTTTTTGCTACATCAGAATTGATAGTAACAGTCATATCTGATGATTTTTCAATCTTTATCTCAGAAGGAACCATACCTTCAATAACCTTCACCGCTTTATATCCTGCTTCTTTTCCTAACTTATAATAATCTATTCCTATAGAACACAAGCCGCCCTTACTCACTCCTGCTTCTTCAGCACATAACATCGGTATATTATTGTTTAAACATATACTTCCTACTAATTCATATGCTGATGCCACAGTATTATCAGTAGGAATATACAATGCATCAATATCTTTTATATTTGCTGATAGATTTTGATTTATCTCATTGATAGTGGTAATTGATATTTCCTTCACTTCTAAGTTTCTTTCTTTAGCGGCAGCTTTTAATTCATCAACTTGAACTATTGAATTTGCTTCTGAAGTATTATAGATAACCCCTATTTTTTCTATACTTGGTATAATATCTTGCAATAAAGCAATTTGCTCTGTCATAGAAACCATATCTGACATCCCTGTAACATTATTACCAGAACTTTCAAAGCTATTAGCTATTCCTGCTGCTACAGGATCAGTTACAGCTGTAAAGACTATAGGTATTTCTTTTGTTGCATTATAAGCAGATTGAGCTGAAGATGTGGAAATTGCAAAAATCATATCAACACCATTATTTACAAATTGTTTGCTTATAGTTTGAGCAATGGATACATCACCTTGAGCATTTTCATAGTCAATTTTTATATTATCTCCATCAACATATCCTTTCTCTCTTAGTCCATCAATAAATCCTTCCCTTGCTGAATCCAAGGCAGAATGCTGTACAATTTGATTTATTCCTATTTGATAAATTTCATCATCTTTTCCTGTATTTTTTTTATTATCTGAGCAGCCGCATAATATACTTAACAATATCACCTCACTTAATATAGATAGCAGCTTAAATTTATTCTTCATTTATTCACCACCCCTAATAAAATATATATTTATATATATATTTCACTTAGCTTTTATTTATTTAAAAAAAAGGAATTAATTTTATTTTTTAAAATTAATTCCTTAAATATAATTATTATTTTTTTATTAAATGATATTTTTCTTCAAAGAAGTTTGTTAATTTGCTTAAAGTAGAAATCAAGACAAGTTCCTCTTTTTTTTCAAATCCTTCAATCAGCCTATCTATCATATCAGCATGAAATTTGGCATGATTATCATAAGCAAGTTTTCCTCTATCTGTAAGATTAACAAGAACCACTCTTCTATCCTCTTCAATACGTTTTCTTTCTACATATTCTTTCTTAATCAATTTATTAATTGCTGTAGTCAGTGTTCCTACTGTAATGCTTAAATCATAAGCAATTTCACTCATAGTCCTACATCCTTTAATACCAATGGCCTCTATAATATGTATTTCAGTAACTGATAAATCGGAGAACTCTCCTTCTTGCAAAGACTTTTCTTCTATTTTCAATATATCTCCATATAACTGTACTAACAATCTATTTAAAACAAATTTTGATTCATTTTTATCCATAAGTTCACTCTCCATAAAAATATGTCACTCCTATATTTAATAATAATAAAAATTCCTTTCGAAATCAATTAAATAATATTCCTATAAAAGAAAAAGTGGAATAAGTTCCACCTTTATAATAAACTTGTTCCTACAAAAATGATAAAAACTGCTATTAAAGATAATGCTATACTAGTTTTAAATATTTTAAAAAATGAGTATCTCTTTATCTCGCCTATGTTTTCCTTGGGATATATAACTTTTACCTTATCACCAACTTTTAAATATTTAAATTCATCATAATCATCATATTCAATTATCACTTTTTTATTCCCATTGTCTACTTCTAAAATAGGTTCTATCCCAACATCATATACTTTATTTCTATATTTATTTATATCAACATGATTATAAGGTTTCATCAATATTAAAGTTGCTTCCTTTCTTACGCCATTTTTATACAGCATAATTTCATCAATAAAAAATCTTATTGCAAAAGCAACCATAATAAAACCTATAGCAAAAACAAATACTCTCAACACCTTAACCACTCCTTACTGAATATTAGCCTTACTCTAAACTTCAATATATTATATGAGGCTACTTTTTATTTCTTGTACAGTAAGATAATATTTGATAAAATCTTAGTAATTTATGCTTTTTACAGAAAAATACATATTATATATTTTTAAATAGTATAAAAAATATATAAAACGCCTTATTTTTTTTAATTTTTTTCAAATAAAAATATGGGGATGTCACACTAAAAATTTTATATACAATATATTGTTTTGATAATAAAAAAGTGGCTTTCGCCACGCTCCCTTCGGGAATTTAAT
>NZ_FR886583.1:0-50673 GCF_000436575.1 Clostridium sp. CAG:265 | reverse complement strand
TAGGTTGGAGGTTCGAGCCCTCTTCGCGGAGCCATAAGACAGAAGTTATACTTCTGTCTTTTTTTGTATATAAAAATAAAGTATAATAGATTTTAGATATAATTAAAAGAAAGAGGAGGGCGATACAATGCTTTCAAAAGAAATAGCACAGCAAGTACTTGGTCGTTGTTTAGTAACTGGAGGAGACTTTGCAGAAATTTTTGAAGAAGATACAATAGATAATTCCATAAGTATTTTAAATGGGAAAGTTGAAAATTCCATAGGAGGAAGAGCTTATGGAATAGGAATAAGAATATTTAAAGGGCTAAAAAGCGTTTATGCTTATACCAATAATAATAGCCTTCATTCATTATTACAAACTGCCGAAAAAGCAGCATTAGCATTGGGAGAATTAAAAGAAGATATAAGCATAACTCTATATGAAAAAGAAACTATAAACATACATCCCACAATTTATTTACCATCTGTTGTAGAAGCAGATAAAAAAATAGGTATAATGAAGATAGCTTATGATGCAGCAAAGAATTATCATAGTGAAATTTCACAAGTAAGTGTTGGTTATGGTGATAAGGAACAAAACATATTAATAGCAAATACAGAGGGATTATACACAGAAGATAAGAGAGTAAGAACAAGATTATTTATTAATGCAGTAGCATCTGCTAATGGTGAAAATCAAACAGGAATTGAAGGCCCAGGTAGAAGAGCTGGAATAGAAATGTTCAAATATATAGATCCTGAATATTATGGAAGACAAGCTGCAAAAACAGCACATACTATGCTTCATGCTAAGAATTGCCCTGCAGGAAAGATGACAGTAGCTATTGATAATGGGTTTGGTGGTGTTATATTCCATGAAGCATGCGGACATTCATTAGAAGCTACATCTGTTGCTAAAGGAAATTCTGTATTTACAGGTAAATTAGGAGAACAAATAGCATCTTCTAAGATTACGGCTATTGATGATGGAACAATTCCCAATGCGTGGGGTTCACTAAATATAGACGATGAAGGTACTCCAACACAAAAGAATATCTTAATTGAAAATGGTATTTTAAAATCTTATATGATAGATAAATTAAATGCTAGAAGAATGGGCATGGAAGTTACAGGAAGCGGAAGAAGACAAAGTTATAAATATGCTCCAACTTCAAGAATGACTAATACGTATATAGCTAATGGAGATAATACACCAGAAGAAATCATAGCATCAATAAGTGATGGATTATATGCTAAAAAAATGGGTGGAGGTTCTGTGAATCCTGTTACAGGTGAGTTTAACTTTGCTGTATCAGAAGGATATTTAGTAAAGAATGGAGAAATCCAAGAACCAGTTAGAGGTGCAAGTTTAATAGGAAAAGGTAGCGAAATATTAATGAATATTGATATGCTAGGAAATAATATGACTCAAGGACAAGGAATGTGTGGATCATCTTCAGGAAGCATACCAACTAACGTAGGTCAACCTATGATAAGAGTAAGTGAAATTACTGTAGGTGGAAGATAGGAGGTAATGTAATGGAATTAAAGATATTTGTAAATCAATTATTTAAGGAAGCTAAAGATGTAGGGTTTGCTGAGTGTGAAGTATACTATGTTGATAGAGAAAGCCTTAGTATAAATGTATATAAGGAAGAAGTAGAGAAATATAACTTAAATACTTCTTATGGGCTATCATTTAGAGGAAAGATGGGTGATAGGATAGGATACTCTTATACAGAAATACTAGATGAAGAAGCAATTCATATGCTTGTTAATAAGGCTAAGGAAAATGTATTAGCTATAGAAAGTGAGGATGTTCAATTTATTTATGGTGGAGACAAGGAGTATAAAGAGATATCTACTTATTCAGAAGCTCTTGAAAATATATCACCAGATAAGCTTATACAAATAGCATTAGATATGGAAAAGGAGGCTAAAGCTTTAAATAGCAAAGTAGAAAGTTTTGCAGGGTGTGCTGTAGCTTATAGTTCTGGTAAGTATGGCATAATAAATAGCAAGGGATTAAACTTACACAATAAATCTAATTTATTATCAGCATATGTATGTCCAATAATAAAGGAAGATGAAAAGATGTATGATGGCTTTGGATATGCAATAGCTAAATCTCTTGAAGAAGTTAATCCTAAAAAAATAGCAGAAGATGCTGTAAATGACGCTTTATCTAAAATAGGTGGAAAAGCTATTCCTTCAGGTAATTATCCTATAGTTATAAAAAATGAAGCAATGGTTTCAATGTTATCTACTTTTGCTGGAATATTCAGTTCAGATGCAGCTCAAAAAGGGTTAAGTCTTTTAAAGGGAAAAGAAGGAGAAGAAATAGCATCATCAGTAATTAACTTAGTGGATGATCCGCATTTAAAAGATGGTTTTGCATCAGTAGGATTTGATGATGAAGGAGTGGCAACAGAAAAAACTTATCTTATTAAGAATGGAAGATTAGAAACATTATTATACAACTTAAAGACTGCTAATAAGGCTGGTGTTAAATCAACAGGTAATGGATTTAAGAATTCATATGCATCATCAATATCAGTATCACCTACTAATTTCTACATTGAAAAAGGAAACAAGAATTTTGATGAGTTATTGGCAAATATAGAGAAGGGTCTTATTATAACTGATTTTGCAGGGCTTCATTCAGGAGCAAATGCTATTACAGGAGAGTTTTCTTTAGCAGTTAATGGATTCTATATTGAAAATGGTAGAAAGACATTCCCAGTTGAACAAGTAACTGCTTCAGGTAACTTCTTTAATTTACTTAAGGATATAGAAGAAGTGGGAAATGACTTAAAATTCCCTATGAGTAGTGTAGGAAGCCCATCTATAAAGGTTAAATCACTTGCCATAGCAGGAGAATAGACAGAATTAAAAATTAAGAATTAAGAATGAAAAATTAAGTAGTAATTTAAAACCATAAGTGAATTAACATGAAGGAAGTACTAAACATAAAATTTTTAACTGAGTAATACTATTCTATCTGAAACTAGTTATATTTTTTATAACTAGTTTCAGATATTATGATATTGTATATTTAAATTAAATCAGTTTACTAATTTTTTATTTTACATTTTTAATTAATTGAAGGGGTGTTTTTGTGGAAAAGTATGATTTAGTTGTCATTGGTTCTGGAGCTTCAGGATTGGTTTCTGCTATTATGGCCATGCGAGAAGGGGTAAAGGATGTTCTTATCATAGAAAAGGAAGAAGATTTAGGAGGAAATTTAAATTTATTTATCCATGATGGTTTTGGTAGCTTTTATTTAGGTAAAAAAGTAACTGGTCCTGAGTTTGCAAGTATAATGATAAATGATTATAAGGAGTTAGGTGGAAAATATTTAACTAGTAGTAAAGTTTTAGAGATAGATTCTGATAAAAAAATAACTGTTATTAATCCAGATAAAGGTGTTTATAATATTGAAGCTGGAGCAATAATATTTGCCACAGGATGTAAGGAGAAGTTTACAGGTAATATAATGATTCCAGTGGATAGATATTCAGGCATTTTTACTATAGCATCAGCTCATAGATTGATTAATTTCTATGGATATTTACCAGGAAAAGAAGTTGTAATACAAGAAAGCGGTAAGTGGTCAGCACTTTTAGCTAGGAGACTATTAATAGAAGGAGCTGAAATAAGAGCTTTAGTAACAGCTAAAAAATCATTAGATAAAGAGCAGTTAGATCTGTTTGAAGGTTTTAATATTCCTGTAATATATAATGCCAGAGTTTCAGAAATTGGAGGAGCAGAAAGGGTGGAGTGGGCTGCTGTAATGATTGATGAAAAGGAAGAAGAATTAATAGAGTGTGATTCTTTAATATTATCAGTGGGGTATTATCCAGAAATAGATTTATTAAGAGGCTTAAATGTAGATATAAAAACCATAAATACTGTTGAAGATGGATTTTTTGCTTGTGGCACAGTAAAGCATGGAATTGAAGGCGTATTTTCTAGTGGAGAAGATGGTTATATAATTGGGCATTTAGCTTCACAATATATAAAGAAGTATTTATACTAAATTGGTATAAATACTTCTTTTGCTTTATTGAATAATATATTCTGTTCTTTAGGATTAAAGTGAATATCAGCTCATAAAAATATAAAATCTATCATTATTGAGTGTCCTTAAAATAATTTTGTAAAACATTTTTTACAGATTAAAGTTTTACCACCATCAGCTTTTATGGAAGATGATTTATCAATTATTCCATTACAGATTGAACACTTTTCCACGGATGTAGTAGAACTTTCTTTTACTTTTGTAGTAGGAATGACCTTTTTTAATGATGAATAAATTCTCTTTTCTGAAGGAGTAGCTTTTTCCTTAATTGTATATGTGACTTCAAAGGAACTTTCACCATAAAACTCTAATTCAAAACGAGGATTTTCTTTATCATAATATTCTTCAGTTATTATTCGACGAATCTGTGCATCATTAACTATAAGACCGCTTTTTTCAATACCATCAAAAATACTTTTTGTTATATTGGCAGTATCAGGATGACGTTTTTCACTTTTGTAGTAAACTTTTAAGATGGCAATTAAAGATTCCTCTAATATGATAGTAGGATTTTGGCTTCTAGCATAATAGGCTATTTCTTCTTCATATAAGGCATATTTGTCATGAGCTTTTCCAGTATTATATGGAAGTATCGCTCTACCTTCCTTATTATGTAATTTAAAATTAGATTTGGAAATAGGGGAACCTGGTACCACTACCTTGGCATATGGTTTCATAATCAATTCTCCTTAAAATTCTATAAATTGAAATAAATATTTAATGAATATGTAAGATTTAATTTATATAATTAAAATATCTACTATATTTAGAATATACAATAGACAGAAAAAATTAACAAGGTTTGTTTGATTATAGGGTTTTATTAAGATATAATACTCATTAGATATAAACAGTAATAAGAAGAGGTATAGATAGATATGGAAAAAAAATATATATTAGCTATAGAGTCAAGTTGTGATGAAACTTCAGCAGCTGTTGTTGTTAATGGAAGAGAAGTTTTATCAAATATAATAGCTTCTCAAATAGATACACATAAAAAGTTTGGTGGAGTAGTTCCAGAAGTAGCTTCAAGAATGCATATTGAAGTTGTCAGCGGAGTAGTTCAGGAAGCATTAGAAGAGGCAGGAGTAACTTTACAAGATATTGATGCCATAGGGGTTACCTATGGACCAGGGCTAGTAGGAGCATTATTGGTAGGATTACAATTTGCTAAGGGATTAGCATTTTCAACTAAAAAGCCATTGGTAGGAGTTAATCACATAGAAGGACATATATGTGCAAATTACATACAACATAAAGATTTAAAACCTCCATTTGTTTCATTAGTAGTTTCAGGAGGACATACTTTCATAGTACATGTTAAAGATTATGGTGTATATGAAGTTATAGGACAGACAAGAGATGATGCAGCAGGAGAAGCATATGATAAGGTTGCTAGAGCATTAGGCCTTGGATATCCAGGTGGACCAAAGATAGATAAGTTAGCAAGGGAAGGAAATCCAGATTCTATTGCTTTTCCAAAAGCTAATTTTCATGATAAATCTTTAGACTTTTCGTTTAGTGGTGTTAAATCAGCAGTATTAAATTACTTAAATAAAGCAAAGATGCAAAATGTTGAAGTTAATAAGGCAGATGTGGCGGCTTCTTTCCAAAAAGCTGTAATAGAAGTATTAAAAGATAATGTAATGGAAACATGTAAAAGTAGAAATGTTAAGAAGATAGCCATTGCTGGAGGAGTTGCATCTAACTCAGCCTTAAGAGAAACGATTATGAATGCTGCATCAAAGAAAGGAATAGAAGTATTATTCCCAGCACCAGTATTATGTACAGATAATGCAGCTATGATTGGAAGTGCAGCATATTTTAATTTAGTAAATGGTAAAATAAGTGATTTAAACTTAAATGCAAAACCTAATTTAAAGCTATAATAATATAAAAGGAGATTGAAAAAATGAACTTATTGCCACATTCAAATGGAGTAAGAAGAGTTAATATGAAGAGGCAAAGAACTACTAAAGAAAAATTAAAGTATATAGCTAAGGTTTTATTAGGTATAATAATAGCAGGCTTTATTGTGCAACAAATTACAAACTTTATAGCAGGAGAAACTTTAATAGAAAGAGTAGATTACATTACAGTGGATGATAAAAGAATGGATTTTAGATTAAGTGGAAGTGGAAATTACACTGTAGTATTTGATGGAGTGCTTGGGGGAAATCTAGAAGTTTGGAATACAATTGCCAGTGAGCTGGAGGAAAATGATAATGTAGCAACTTTCTTATATAATAGAAGAGGATATGGCTTTAGTGCATCTGGGTCAGCTAGAACAATTGAAGAGCAGGCTCAGGACTTAAAGATACTATTAAGAAAATCTGGAGCTTTAGAACCATATATATTAGTGGGAGAAGAGTATGGTTCATTAGTATTAACTAGCTTTGCAGAGCAGTTTCCAGATTCAGTTGCCGGAATTGTTTCAGTTAATCCGTTAGTGGAAGAAGATATTAAAAATTCACGAAATAGTTTAAAGAATGTGGCTTTAAGAATAAGAAGAAAAATAGAACAATTAGGCTCATATATTGGATTAACAATGCTTTTGGATAAATTAAATTTAGATGTTAATATTAATGACTTAGAAGATAATTTAGAAGGCGAGGCTTTAGAGGAATTTTCAAGTCATAGAACTAAAGCAAGTTATACCAGTGCAGTGAGCAATGAATTAAGAAATTTATCAAAATATAATTTAGATATTCAGCAAGATGGGGTATTTACAGGAAAGCCTTATTGTTTAATAACTAAAAATGAAGATGATAGGTTAAAGAGCTTAGGAGATGAAGGTTTAACTACATCTATTGTCAGCAATACTGATTCTTGCGTATTATCATTAAGTAAAGCTATTGATATACTTGCAGGAATAAGAGGAGTAATCAAGCAGTGTAATGATCTTAAAAAATAGAAAGTTATTTTATAGCTTTCTATTTTTTATATATAAAAGTAGTAAAAAGTTTATTGTGAAATTAGTATGAATTATAGATTTAAAACCTATTTGTCATATATTTGACACATAAGGTGGTTATATTATAAGTATAGAATAGTTAACGGAAAGGGAGAGTTAGTCATGGATGATAAGAATATTTATGATGTAGTATACAGTAGTGGAGATGATAATAATACTTATAATTTTCAAGAGCCACCTGTTAAAGTTAAAAAGAAAAGAGGATTTAATAAGACAATAGCAGCAGTTATTGTTTGTACATTATGTAGTGGATTCATAGGAAGTGGAGTAACATATTTGGCATTAAAGGATAATTTAAAAGAAACAAAGACAATTAATGTAAATCCATCAAAATTTGATACTAAAAGTGAAGCTTTAAGTGCTACGGAAGCATATAATAAAGTTGCGCCAGCCGCTGTTGTAGTTTCAACTAAATCAGTAACTCAGGGATATTTCATGCAAACTCAGGAAGTTGAAGGAATTGGATCAGGATTTATAATAAATGAAGAAGGTTATATCCTTACAAATTATCATGTTGTAAAGGGAGCACAAGAAATATCAGTTACATTAAGTAATGATGTAACAACTACAGCTCAGATAGTTAATTATGATGAAAATCAAGATGTAGCAATGATTAAGATAACAGATGAAAGTGTTAAAATACCAGCAACAGTAGAACTTGGAGATTCAGATTCATTACAGCCAGGTGAAGAGGTAATAGCAATAGGTACTCCATTATCAACAGAATTATCAAGTACTGTTACTAAAGGAATAATCAGTGCTACTAGTAGAAGTGTTGCTGTTGAATCAGGAGTAACAATGAACTTAATTCAAACAGATGCTGCAATAAATGCTGGTAATAGTGGTGGACCATTAGTAAACACTAAAGGAGAAGTAGTTGGTATAAATTCAAGTAAGATTAGTGGTGAAGCAGTAGAAGGTATTGGATTCTCAATTCCAATAAATGATATAAAGGATAAGATAGAATCATTATCAAAGCCAATATTAAATTTAGGGATTTCAGTTAGAACTATTGATGAAGCACTATCTAAGCAATTAAATATGGAACAAGGATTATATGTAGTTGAAGTAACAGAATTTTCTTCAGCTGAAAAGGCTGGGTTAAAGGCTGGAGATATAATTGTTAAAGCTGATGGAAATAGAATAACAACATTTGATGAATTTAAAGCAGTAAAGAATGGTAAAGAAGAGGGAGATGAAATATCTCTTGAAGTAATAAGAAATGGTGAAAGTAAAACAATAAATGTAAAATTAACAGCTAGTTAATATTTAGGTTAAATAAAAAGGGTTTAGTTATTATGGTAACTAAGCCCTTTTATTTTATATGTCAATTAGTTTTCCCTTAGTATATCAATGTAAGCTGATAGAGTAAGTTTAGCGGTATTACTCCAAGTAAATTTAAGACTGTTTTTATAACCTTTTTCACCATACTCAGCAAGAAGACTTGGTGAATTTAGTACTCTCAACATTGCTTCACTTAAAGCAGATTTATCAAAAGGATCAATAAGAATAGCTGAATTATTAGCCACTTCAGGCATAGAGCTAGTGTTAGATGTTATGACAGGAGTTTGGCAGCTCATTGCTTCTAAAATAGGTAATCCAAATCCTTCATAAGAAGATGGATAGACGAAAAGGTCAGAAGCATTATGGAAGTATGGCAAATCATAATCTACTACAAAATCTGTAAAAATTACTTTATCATCTATAAGAAGCTCTTTAGTAATTTCCTTTAGACGAAGGCCTTCATCTTTAAGGGAGCCACATATTACAAGAGAGTAATTTTTATTTAATGAGGATAGTATATTTTTAAAGGATAAAATAAGTTCATAAACATTTTTACGTTTACTAAAGCCACCTAGATACAAAATAAAAGGAGTAGTGATTTTATACTTTTTATTAAGGTAATCTTTGCAGTTATCTTTAGGAAGAGGTTTATATAAAGTGTTAGCAGCTAATGGAGTAACATATATCTTATCTTCTGGACAGTTAGGAAAAAATCTTAATATATCCTTTTTAGAATAATTAGAAACAGTTAATATACCATGACAGTTTTTTATTATAAAGGGCATATCAGTGAGGAATCTTTCTAAATAACCTTTGCCAACGGTTTCAGGCATAATATAGGGAATTAAATCATGAATAGTGACGATGGAAGGAGTGTTATAGGTGTTTGATAAACCCATACCATTTTGTGGTATATGGTGTAAGTTAATATTATATTCTTGTAGTATGCTAGGATAGTAATAATTTTCAAAGAATAAATTATGTTTTTTAGAAGTTAATATGACCTTGGAGTTTTTACGTTTATATTTTTGAAAATTATCACCAGCCCAAAATATTGTATAGTTATTTTTTTTATCTATATTAAGGAGTTCTAATGTTAAATTTTCAATATAAGTACCTATTCCAGAGCCTTTATATAAATTAATACCACGAGCATCAATAGAAAAGTTCAAAAATAAGCGCCTCCTAAAAAAACCTTATACAATAAAATATTATCATTTTAAATTAATGTGATAGAAACACAATAAAATATGCATATTCATATAATACAGATGAGAGAATGTTTAGGAGACATTAATGGATATAAATGAAATAAAAGATATAGTGGAAGAAAACTATAGTATTAATATTAGGTCAATATTAAAGGTTAAAAATTCATATAATGTGAAAGCTGATGAGGGAGAATATTGTATAAAGAATATAAAGTATGACTTTCCTCATTTTAATTTTATTATAAGTGCCATAGAGCATTTACAAAAAAGACAGTTTAAAACTATACCAGAAATACTGCCTAATAAGCTAGGAAATAAGTATATAAAAATAGATGAAGATTATGCTTATATCACTAAGTGGATACCTTCAAGAGTGAGTAATTTCAATAATCCTGTTGAGCTTCAAGCTATAGCAATAAAACTAGCAGAACTGCATAAATGTAGTAAAGGGTTTAATTTGAATAGGGAAATGAGACCAAGAATTGGATGGTATTCATGGGTTAATGTTTTTAACACAAGATGTAATGAAATATTAGATTTTAGAAAAAGAATATATCAAAAGGCATACAAAAGTGATTTTGATAGGATTTATTTAGAGCATATAGATAATGAAATTGATAGAGGGCAAAGGGCAGTAAAGGGTCTTGAGAGAAATGGATATTTTGTTCTTATGGATAGAGAAGTAAAGAAAAGAGGTTTTTGCCATCATGATTTTGCTCATCATAATATCTTAATTGATAAAGATTATCAGATAAATATAATAGATTTCGATTATTGTATATTAGATACTCATATACATGATTTATCATCCTTGCTTATAAGAGTTATGAAGGATGGTAAATGGAATAATAAAACTGGAGATTTAATTATTAATAATTATCGGGAAGTACTAGAGGTAACAGATGATGAACTAAAGATTATGAAGTATTTTATTATGTTTCCCCAGAGCTTCTGGCAGATAGGGCTTCAATATTATTGGGAGCAGCAGCCATGGAATGAAGAGGTATTTATAAATAAGATAATTAGGTATTTAGAAGATGTTGAATACCGGGAAATATTTTTAGATGAATACTTTAAATAGGAGGATAGTTTCATGGATATTTACGAGTATTTAAGCAGCAGAAGCATTATCATAAGTGATGAAAAATTTAAAGACAATGCTGAAGTAAGTGTTAGTGATCAAATTCAGTTAATATCAGATGCACATAAGAGGCTTCTAGATGGCAAAGAAGCTATTATACCAAGAATTCAAAGTGTAATTGGCAGGGAGTTTGAGGGATATAAAGTTGATATAAAAAAGAATAAAAATTATATAAATAAAATTATTAATAATAAAAGTACTAATTATATTGAAGATTATTTAATAGATGAAGGCTCTCGTATTATAAAAAAGGCTCAAGAAACTCTTAGCTTATTAGATTTGGAAATCTATTTTTCAATAATTAAAAGAAGCATGAAAAGATATGAAATATGTTTAGGGAGAGTTGATGAAAGTAGTTTAAAGAGAGATAAGAATGAAATAATTTATATAAGAAGCAATAAATATATTGTTTATGATTTATTGGAAAGCGATTGTTATAATTATATAAAAAAAATCAAAAGAAGAAAAAAAGGATATGGTATAAACAATATAATAGATGAGTTTGTTAATAAATCAGCATTAGATCAGGGGAGTATTAAGTATTTAAGAATTTTATCAATATATCCTAATGAATCTATGAAAATCTTAAATAAATGTAGAAATGGTAGGATTGATATTACAAATGAGGATGTAGTGAGTAAGTTTAGAAATGCAAAAGAATGTGATGGTATTAAACTTTTATGAGAGGTAATAAAATGAATAAAAATAGATATGTTGAACGAAAGGTTTTATGTGATTATGACTTATGTGAAGGATTATTTGATAAGCTTAATTTAAATGTTCAAGATATGATTCCACTTAGAAAGGTATTCTTATTAGTTACTGATAAGGGAAAGAAAATATTAAAAAGATGTGATATGAAATTTGAAGATGTACAGTTTATTGATGAAGCTTTAAATTATATATATTTATTAGATAAAGATGTAATTAGGTATTGTAGGAATAAAGATAATGAAGTTATAACAACATGGAATGAAAAGAACTATATTCTCCTTGATATGATTGAAGGAAGAGAAGCAGCATTTACTAATCCAGTGGAGATATCATGGTGTACTAAAGCAATAGAAAAGCTTCATATTTCATCAAAGGGAATAGAAAAATACTTAAAGGAGTTAAATATAAAATGCAAATATGGCAGTAATATAATTAATGATTATATTGATGATTTAAAGGATATAGAACAAATGAAGCTTTTGGTGAAAAAGTACAAATATAAAAATGAGTTCGATAGCTTATTTTTAAAGAATGTAGAAGTTATGGAAAAGCAAATGAACAAAGCTATAGAATTATTAATGAAGACTAGCTACGAAAAGATGAAGAAAGATAATAGATACTTTTATTTATGTCATAATGATTTAGCGCATCATAACTTTATAATAGATAATGATAATGTTAATATAATAGATTTTGACTATTGCAATATTGATTTACGAATTAAAGATATATATATATTTATCAATAAGGTTATTAAGAATCTTGTTTATGAAAAAGAGGCTATAGATAGTATTTTAGAAGCTTATGAAAAGCCAAATGATAAAATAGATAGCCAAGAAAGAGAAATATTAAATGCTCTTATATGTTATCCATATGATTTTGTAGAAATTATTAAGTTATATTATTATAAGCAAAAATCATGGGAGCAAGAAGTATTTATAGGTAGGCTTAAAAATAAAATAGAATTAGATGATTTTAGAATTGCATTAGTAAAGAGGATTCTGAAATAAAAAAATGAGCTGCAATAAAAGTTATAATTTTATGCAGCTCATTTTTATTAATTTATTTAGAATTAATAATTTTTTCATAAGCAGAGATAGTGTTTTTAGCAGTTTTTTGCCAGGTATAGTTAGAGCTTGTTATAAGACCCTTTTGAACCATAGTCAGTTTAAGAAGGCTATCACATAATACTTTCTCCATGGCGTAGCTTAGGGCATATACATCATAAGGATTTACCAATAAAGCAGAATTATAGAATAATTCTGGTAGGGAAGTGATATTTGATGTAATAACAGGAGTACCACAAGCCATTGCTTCTAAAGGAGGAAGTCCAAAACCTTCATAAAATGATGGATAAGTTAATAACTCACATGCATTATAAAAAATAGGTAGATCTTCTAAAGGAATAAAATCAGTAAAAATTACTGAAGATGAAATATTAAGCTCTTCAGTTCTTAATTTATATCTATCATATGAAATACCTTTTCTACCAGTTATAACTACTTTAAGATTTTTTCTTAGAGTAGGATTTAAAAGGGAATAACTTTCTAATATGCCTAATATATTTTTACGAGGGCTATATCCACCTACATATAAAATAAAGTCATCACTTATTCCGTATTTTTCTTTAATGATTTTTTTACATGAATTCTTACTTAGAGGGCGATAAATTTCTTCTGCAGCAAGATGTGTAACATAAATTTTTTCTTTAGGAAAGTTAAATTCCTTGGCTATATCTTCCTTTGAAAAGTCAGATACAGTTATTATGCCATCGCAATCTGGTATTATTTTAGGAAGTTCCTCATTAAATATTTTTAAATATCTATCACTGACTGTTTCAGGCAATTTCAATGGGATTATATCATGCAAGGTAATGGCTTTAAGACAATTAATATTTTTTGAAAGTCCTACTCCGTTTTGAGGAACATGATATAAATCCATCTTATTATTTTTTAAGATATTAGGAGTTTTAACATCATCCCAAAAATGATTGTTTGAAGACTCCTTAAGACATTCTATGGTAAAGTTATCTTTTAAAACTAAATCAGTGTTTTGTGGCAAGAGTATCAAGTATTGATTACTTGAATCTACTATACTTAAGTTATTAATTAGCTGATAAGTATAAGTGCCAATGCCTGTTCCTCTATACCATTTAGCAGCTCTTCCATCAATGCCGATCTTCATGATTTAATCCTTTCATAGTTGTTTTAATTTATTATATTAAAGCAAGCAAAAAAATGTTAATAAAAGAAAATAGATATACATATAAATATATAGGGGGTGATAAAAATGATGAGAGAGTTTGAAATAGAGAGGCAGTTTCAAATAAAAATTGATATTATAAAGGCTAATAAAGGTGTATATTACTTAAAAACTAATAAAGGCGAAAGATGTCTAAAGAAAATTAATTATGGACCTCAAAAACTCTTATTTGTTTATGGAGCAAAAGAGCATCTCATAAAGAATGGGTTTGAATCTGTAGATAGATATTTCTTAAATAATGAAGGTGAGCCTTATGCTTTAGTAAATGAGGATTTATACACCCTATCTGAATGGCTAGATGGAAGAGAATGTGACTTTCATAATTTAGAAGAGGTGAAATTAGCAGCTGAAACTTTAGCCAGATTACATGAAGCTTCTAAGGGGTATGATCCTCCAGAGAATTCTAAGCTAAAAACAGATTTAGGTAGATGGACTAGCCTCATGGAAAAGAGAATAAAATCATTAGATAAAATGAGAGATATGATAAGAAAGAGAAATAATAAGACTAATTTCGATATGTTATATCTTAAATCTATGGATTTTTATAAGGAAATTGGTAAAAATGCCTTGATGACATTAAAGGAATCAAATTATATAGAACTTTGTGAAATTGCAGAAAGGAATAAAGGATTCTGCCATCATGACTATACTTATCATAATATAATACTTACTGATGATAATAAGGTAAATATAATTGATTTTGATTATTGCAAGAGGGAAATAAGAGCTTATGATATTTCAAATTTTATGATTAAGGTGCTTAAGAGATGTAACTGGAACTTAGAGTATGCTAAGGAGATAATCAATGCATATAATAGTGTATCTCCTTTAAGAGATGATGAATATAAAGTGCTTTATGCATATCTTCAATTCCCACAGAGATACTGGAGGTTAGCGAATAGATATTATTATAATGAGGTTAATTGGGGACAAAATACTTTTTCTAATAAAATTGAAAGTATAATAAATGAACAAGAGAAGTTTACTAAGTTTTTAGATGATTTTAAAAAGGAATATTCCCTTTAAAAAATAGGGCTGTTTAAAGAAACAGCTCTATTTTTTATCTTGCTAAATAAAAGTAAATATTTCATTAAACAAAGAGTCGATTATTCTCATATTATAAAATAGTAATATGAAATATGGAGATGCATATGAAAATAGGCGATATTGTTGTGAGAAAGTCATATGATAAGGACATAATATTTAGAATTATAGATATAAAGGAAGTAAGGGGAAAAGTATATTGTATTTTGAAGGGATTAAGCATAAGAATAATAGCAGATTCACCTAAAGATGATTTAGAAGTTGTAGATTATGTATATGTGGAAGAAAAGGAAAAGATATTAAATAATAGAGTAAATGAAGCAATGAAAAAAGCAAAAAGCATGCAGAAAAGAATTGGTATGAGAGAACAGATAAATTGTCGTATTAATAAAAATACAAAGGCACAAGCTGTAAATAATGATATGTTCTTTGGTAGACCAGGGAAAATACTTCATATAGATGGTGATGAAGAATACTTAGAAACATGTTTAAAGGTTTATAAGCAACTATCTTTAGATGCAGTAGGAAAAGCAATAGCAGAAAAGGAGCAATGGACTAAAGTAATAGATCTTGTCAAAGAAGTAAAGCCTGATATTGTAGTTCTTACAGGACATGATAGTGTGATAAAGAGTACAGATGATTATTTAGATCTTGAAAATTATAGAAATACTAAATATTATATTGAAGCAGTCAAGGCATTGAGAGATTATAATTCCAGCTATGATGAGCTAGTGATATTTGCAGGAGCTTGCCAATCATGTTATGAATGCCTTTTAGATGCAGGAGCTAATTTTGCTAGTTCACCAAGCAGAGTTCTTATACATTGTCTAGATCCTGTTTTTGTTTGTGAAAAAATAGCCTATACCAAAATAGATGAAGTTGTTTCTATAACAGATTTAGTTGAAGGTACTATTACTGGGATTAAGGGCATTGGTGGATTGCAGACTAGAGGGAAATACCGTGAAGGATATCCAAGGTCAAATTATATATAGTTAGTATATAGCTGAGCTGTATTGAATGATATAGTTCAGCTATATAAGATATAAAAATTAATAAAATTTTAGAGTTACTGTATAAAATTTATAAAATTTGAAACAATAATTAATGGATTGATAATATTATCTAAAAAGTAAAAGTTTACATTGACAAGTGTATATAAAGATGATAAAATATTTTGTTTTATTTGACAAATGGAAAAAAAAGGAGTAAAATTTATATTAGAAAGAGGGTGTTTTCATGGAAAGAAACAGGACTTTAGCAACAATTAGGAATGATATTGAAAGGCATGTAGGTGAAAAAGTAACCTTAAAAGCCAATGGAGGCAGAAAAAAAATTCTAGTCAATGATGGAATAATTGAAAGCGTTCATCCAAGTATTTTCGTTGTTAGATTAGACAATGACACCCAAAGGACCGTGACATATAGCTATTCAGATGTTTTGACAAAAACAGTTATGTTGTATTATGCTGTATAATTAAAGGCTTCGAATAAATATCGAAGTCTTTTTTTATATATAAAAAAAGAAAGATGGCGGGTATCCATCTTTCAACTATGGTATAAAAGGGTATTGAGAATTTATGAGAGGTTATATGGTCAATAACCATATTTATAATACGACATATTTTTAATGTTGTCAACAATATATTAAAAAAATATAAAAAAAACTTAAATTACGTCTTTGATTCGACATGATGTTTATAAAATTATATCTTTCATAAAAGTTTTCTTAGAAAATTATAAAAAGCTATTTGAAAGTGTTAACAAATATCATTTATTAGAATAAATATATAGTTAGGGAAATATATATTATAGTAGTTAAGCTATAGGAGGGATACTATGTCACAAATAGATGTCATTAAAGAAAATGTTCAATATGAACAGCTTTTAAGAGAAAGTACTGGAAGCAATATTTTGAAAGGGGAATACTTAATTAAGGATTCACATCCAGATGTACATGAAATCTTAGGAGTTGATGCAAAGGCTACAGTGACCAATAAAGAAGTTTTAGCTGATAAAGTTATGCTTGAAGGTGTTGTAACCTATACTGTTTTATACTTATCTATTGATGAAAGTGATATAGAGAGAATAAATTCTGTAAATCTATCAGAAAAGTTTGCAGATTATCTAGAACTCACTGGTATAGAACATAAAGTCCTTTGTGATGTTGAATGTGTAGTAGAACATATACAAGCTAATATTATGAATGAGAGAAAAATAGCCATAGAAGGAGTTAGGACTACAAAGTGGCATATTTATGAGATTGATGAATTTGAATTTATTAAGGATTTGGAAGGAAGTTCAGATATTCAAGTTCAAAAGGAAACTGAAGAGATAAATAAGGTAATTGGTGATAAAGAAATAGAACTTATGGGAAAATCAATTTTAAAAGCTACTATGGATAAGCCAGAAATAGAAGATATATTACAATGTTCATTAAATCTTCATAAGAAGGAAACTAAGCTAGGAGAAGATAAGATATATTTTGGCTGTTATTGTAAAGTAGAAGTTTTATATAAGGGAAAAGATACTGATGATATCGTACTTTTAAATGATGATGTATATTTATCTAAAGAGCAAGAGCTTATTGGATGTAATGCTGATATGATGGCGTATAATGAAGTGGATATAGTAAATAGTGACTATATAGTAACTTTAGATGATTTAGGGGAAAATAGAATTATCAATGTTGAGTTCTTAGCTAAAGGCGTAGTTAAAGTCCTATCTAAGGAGAAGATTGATTTAATAAATGATGCATATTGTCCATCACAACCAATAGACTTAATAAAGAATAATCATGATATTGGCTTAATACATGGTATGGTAAATACAGAGGTAATTTTGAAAGATAATATATCTTTAGATGATGATAAAGAAAAGATAGGGTCAATTATAATGACGTCAGGATGCCCTGTTATTACAGATAAAAGCGTTGAAAATGATAAAATAAAATTAGAAGGAGTAGTAAAGGTTTCAGCACTATATAGAACTGCTGATGAGATAAGCAGGATAAATATGTGTACAGGAGAAGTTCCTTTCACTACAGCAATAGACTTGAAGGGTACTAATAAAGATATGGATGTAGTTAGTAAGGTACAAATGGAAACAATAGACTCAATTATTGAAGCTAATACTATAGGAGTAAGAATTACTTTAAGTGTATGGGCTAAGGTTTCTTATAAGGTCAATAAAGAATGGATAGTTGATGTTGTGGAAAGTGAAAATGGACGAGCAGAAAGTGAAGCATCTGTCATAATCTATTCTGTAGATAAAGGAGATACCTTATGGAAGCTTGCTAAAAAATATAATACAACCATTGAAGAATTGGTAAAGATTAATGATATTGAAAATCCAGAAATAATAATCATTGGTCAAAAGCTTATAATACCAGGAAGAGCTATTTTTTAATTAACTTTTTAACCCCAAAAAAGGTAATCGCATTTGCGATTACCTTTTTTTGAATAATGAGTTGATATTATGGATAAAATAACAAACGTACGATTTGAGGTGAGATGATGAGTGAAAAAGTTGTCGGCAATTTAATTATCATTGGAGGGGCAGAAGATAAAGTTGGCGATAAGGAAATATTAAAGAAAGTAGTAAGTTGTATTAATAGGGAAAAGGATATGATTTTAATTGCAACTATAGCTACAGAATATCCAGAAAAAAGCTTTAAAAATTATGAAAAGGCCTTTAAATCCTTAGGTGTAAAGAATATTGAAAAATTAGATATAAAATGTCGAACTGATGCTTATGTAACTGAAAATATAAATTTAGTAAAGAAGTGTAGTGTTTTATTTTTTACAGGTGGAGATCAACTTAGGATAACTAGTATATTAGGGGGGACTCCAATTAATGAAGCTATAAAAAGCTTATGTAAGAGTAAAGCATCTATTGTGGGAACTTCGGCAGGAGCTTCAGTTATGAGTGATACGATGATAATAGAAGGAAAAGATGATGAATCACCAAGAAAATGCACTTTGAAAATGTCACCAGGATTAGGATTGGTAAAAAATATTATGATAGATCAGCATTTTGCACAAAGGGGAAGATTAGGAAGGCTTTTGACAGGAATAGCACAAAATCCAGAAGTGTTAGGGATTGGCATAGATGAAGATACAGCAATAATTGTCAGTGATGAAGGTATAGCTGAAGTTGTTGGATCAGGAGCAGTATATTTTGTTGATGGCAGTAGCATACGATATAGCAATGTTTCTGAGCAGTATAGTAATGAAGTGCTAAGCATGTTTAATGTTAAATTACATGTACTAAAAGAAGGAAATAAATTTAATTTACTTAAAAAGGCGCCTTTAGAGGAGGATATGAATTTTTATGAAAATGATAAGCAGCACAGTTTATAAAGGGAGAAATATATATTCACATAAAAAGTGTATAAAGCTAGAAGTAGATTTGGAAGGATATTCGGAAATTGCCAGCAAAGATATTGAATCTTTTAATGAAAGACTTTTAGAATTAGTTCCAGAATTATATACCCATAGATGTGGCATTGATGAAGAAGGCGGTTTTGTTAAAAGATTAAAGGAAGGCACATATCTAGCACATATATGTGAGCATATTATTATTGCTTTGCAAAATAGTGTAGGTATTAATTTAGCGTATGGAAAGGCAAGAGAAAAAAACGGGGATATCTACATCATAGTATTTCAATATAAATATGAAAAGGCAGCAATGGAAATTGTTAAGTTGGCTATTGAAATAATAAATAGCCTAATTAAGGGAAGTAATATAGATATTAATATGAAATTAAGCATAATAAGAGAAATAATTAATGAAGAGGCTATAGGCCCAAGCACGGCAGAAATTATAAAAGGAGCAGAAAAGTTTAATATGCCAGTGATAGATATTGGCAATGGAGATTTCTATCAGATAGGATATGGCAAGCAAGGAAGATGCATTGAAGCGGCTATAACCAGTGAAACAAGGTGTGTAGCAGTGGATATTTCCTGTGATAAGCTTATTACAAAAAAACTTTTAGATATTCAAAATTTGCCAGTGGCAAGAGGGCAGAAAGTTAGCAATGTACTTGATTTATTAAGAGCTGCCGATGAAATAGGTTATCCGGTGGTGCTAAAGCCACAATTTGGTAGTAAGGGCAAGGGAGTTTTTGTAGATATAAGAAGTAAAAAGGAATTAGTAAAGACCTATGATTATTTAAAGAATCAATTTAAAGATATAATCATAGAAAAGTATCATGAAGGCGATGACTTTAGAGTTTGTATTGTAAATAATGAAGTGGTAGCTGTATCAAAAAGAATTCCTCCTTTTATAATAGGTGATGGATTAAAAAATATAGAGCAGTTAGTAGAAGATATTAATTCCACTGAAAATAGAGGAAGAAATCATGAAAAGCCACTTACTAAAATAGATATTGATTTTATTTATTTAAACGAACAAGGTTATCATTTATCCACTGTACTGGAAAAAGGGAAAAAGGTATTTTTAAGGCAAAATGCTAATTTATCTACAGGTGGAATAGCTGTTGATTATACCGATGCAATAAGCGATGAGAATAAAGAAATATGTGTAAGAGCCGCAAAAGCTATTGGGTTAGACGTTTGTGGAATTGATATTTGTACTAAAGATATTACAAAATCAATTAAGGGTAATGGAGTGATATTAGAGGTTAATTCAGCACCAGGACTAAGGATGCATGTATATCCTTCTTACGGTAAATCACGTAATATAGGTGAAAAGGTTATCAATATGCTTTACAATAATAGTGTGCAAAATATCCCTGTTATATCAGTGACAGGAACAAATGGGAAAACAACAACAACTAGAATTATTAGCAGTATATTAATGAAAATGGGATATTGTGTGGGTATGACATGCACTGATGGCATATATATAGATGGCAATTGTATTGATAATGGAGATGATACAGGAGCAGATAGTGCTACTTGTGTACTTTTAAATAGAGATGTTGATGTGGCTGTATTAGAAACTGCTAGAGGTGGAATCATCAGAAAAGGCTTAGCATATGATTTGGCAGATGTAGCTGTAATCACTAATGTTACAGAAGATCATTTAGGTTGTGATGGTATAGAAGATATGGAAGATTTATGCATGGTAAAGTCTTTAGTGGCAGAAGCTGTAAAAGAAGATGGATTTGTAGTTGTAAATGCTGATGATAAATATAGTTTGGATATTATTCCGCGGATAAAGGCGCAAATAATATATTTTTCAAAGGATTGCAATAATGATTATATTTTAGAAGCAATTAATAAGGATAATATATGTGTTTATTTAAGAGAAGGATATATATGTGTTTATAACTACGGTAGAGAATACAGAGTAATAAAGGTTGAAGATGTACCAATAACTTTAAATGGTGTATTGGAATTTAACATTGAAAATGTTATGGCAGCTTGTGCAAGTTTAATAGCAATGCAAGTAGATTATAGCATGATAAAAATAGGGCTTAGCAAATTTGAATTAAATGAAAAAGATAATTCAGGTAGATTTAATATCTATGACTGCAATGGGGTAAAAGCAATTTTAGATTATGGTCATAATATTGATGGATATAGAAAGGTTTTATCATCTCTTAAAGAATTGGCAAAGGGTAATATTATTGGTGTTATAGGGATACCAGGAGATAGAAGTAATAATGATGCTGTAAGAATAGGTAAGCTTAGTGGGAAGAATTTAAATAAGATAATAATTAAAGAAGATAAAGATAGAAGAGGGCGAAGATGTGGTGAGATAGCAGAACTAATCAAGAATGGAGTTCTTCAAGTAAATAAAGATTCAGATTTAAAAGTAATTTTAGATGAGGTTGAAGCGTTTAGAACAGCACTTATGGAAGCAAAGAGAGGAGATACGGTAATTGTATTCTTTGAAAAGAGAAAGCCTCTATTAGAAGTTATTGAGTACTTTAGAAAAGAGCAAGAGGAAAATGGATATAAAAAAATTAATTGAATAAGTGATAAATATTGGGTAACATTTAATTTCTTAATTTGCTTATAAGAAGTTTTATGTTACCCACTTTTTCAAAAATTTTATGTAATAAAAGATATATTTACTACAGATAAAATACTATATATAATAATAGTTATAAAGTTTAGATATATTTGAGTTTGAAGAATTAAATATATGATTATGACAGATTAAGTAAAAGGCTTTCGTCGAAAGGATTTGAATATATGAAAATTAAAGCATACGGTAAGGTAAATATATCTTTAGATGTGGTTGGAAAAAGAGAAGATGGTTATCATCTATTAAGTATGATAATGCAGAATATAGATTTATATGATGAAATTGAAGTTGAGAAGCAGAAATATGGAATAACTTTAGAATGCAATAAAAGTTATGTTCCTGTGGATAATAGAAATTTAGCATATAAAGCAGCTGAAATTTTTAAAGAAAGATATGATATTGTTGATGGAGTTAAAATAAATATAGAAAAGAATATTCCAGTTTCAGCAGGACTTGCAGGTGGAAGTACAGATGCAGCAGCTGTATTAAAAGTAATGAATGAATTATTTAATGTTAATGCAACTGAGGTAGAATTAATGGAGCTAGGTTTAAGATTAGGTGCAGATATTCCTTATTGCATTCATGGAGGCACAGCATTATGTGAAGGAATTGGTGAGATAATAACTCCTATCAAGTCATTTAAAGATAAAATAATAGTATTAGTTAAGCCAGCATTTGGAGTTTCTACTAAAGAGGTATATAAGAATTTCAATTTAGAAAAAGTTAAACAACATCCAAAGACAGCAGAGATAATCAATGCTATAGAAAATGATAACTTAAATTTTGTAGCAAGTAATATGAAAAATTTATTAGAAAATGTTACATTAAGAAAACATAAGATATTAATAAAAATAAAAGAAGAAATGAATGCTTGTGGAGCGATAAATTCAATGATGAGCGGAAGCGGGCCAACAGTCTTTGCGTTTTTTGATGATATGCTAAAGGCACAAAAATGTTTTGAAAAGATGAAAAAGAAATATAGTGATGTATTTATTACAAGAACAATATAAAAATAAAAAATAGATAAATATGAATAATCCCCTAAAGTATGTCAATACTTAACTCATATAGGGGGTTATAAGTATGAAAAAGATTTTTAGTATATTTTTAGTTTTTATAATTTGCATAGGTATTTTAGTAGGCTCAACTAATGAGGGATGCTTGGAGGCACAACTAGTGAGCTTAAATTATGATGAAATTAAAGACAAGCTTATTAGATTTCATGTTATTGCAAATAGCGATTCTGATGAAGATCAAGCTGTTAAGTTATTAGTAAGAGATAAAGTTATTGATTATATTAATATTCAGTTAAAGGATGCTACAGAAGTAGATGAAGCAAGAAATATATTAATGGATAATATAGAAGAGGTAAATAATATAGCAATAAATGTACTTTGGGAAAATGGTTTTGATTATGAAGCTAAGACAATGATATCAAGAGAAAACTTTCCAGATAAGGTTTATGGAGATTATTTATTTCCACAAGGGAATTATGAAGCATTTAGAATTATCATCGGAAATGGTGAAGGTCATAACTGGTGGTGTGTGATGTTTCCACCATTATGTTTTGTAGATGAGACAAAAGGTGATGTTGATTCAAGTAACTTGAAAGAAGTTCTTGTTGATGATAATGATGAAGAAAACAATAATATAAAATGCAAATTTAAAATAGTAGAACTAATAAAAGATATTTTAAAAAATAATTAGGGGAATAAATATGACTAGAGTATAATAGAGTAAAGGAAATGAATGTATCTCCAATGAAATATAAAAAGTTAGAAAAATATTTAATTAACGTAAAATAGGAGGAAATATGGAAAAGAGTGCAATAATATCTGTAAGAAGTTTTTCAGATTTAAATAAAGATGAAGTAATAGAAGTAGTTACGCCAGGAAAGTTTCATTTAGGAGAAAGTGAATTTAAGGCTGTGTATGAAGAGTCGGAAATATCAGGCATGGATGGAACAACTACTACTTTAGTTATAAAAGATGAGGCATTAATTTTAGAAAGAGAAGGTTCTACTACTACAAGAATGGAATTCAAAAAAGGAGAAGAAGTAGTTTCTTTATATAATACTCCGTATGGAATGATGAATATAAATATATATACAAAGGAATTAGATATAGATATGGATGATGATGGTGGAGTGGTATATACTAAATATATATTAGGATTAGAAGGGCAGTCAGGAATAACTATAGAGCTTAAAGTTAAGATTAGAGCTAATTAAGATAAAATCACAAGGTAATTATTAATTATCTTGTGATTTTTTTAAAATAAATATAAGTAATTAATATTGGTATATTCTAAATAACTGCATAGTTATATATTTATATGGAAATAATTATATAAAAAGGGGAAAGGAGTGAATATATATAGAAAAGTATCTAGTAATTATACAAATTATTGCTCAATTTTATGGAATTGATGATGAAGAAATATGCGTAATTATGAAAAGAAGAGAATGTAAATACTTACTACTTTTATTAATGAGAAAATTTAATTGCTTAGATAAAGGGCTCATAAAGGATCAGCTTCAGCTGAAATCTGATAAGACAATCAAGAATAATATAGTAAAAGCTGAAGAAAAATTACTGATGAATAAGGAATTTAGAGATAATTTCTTTTACTTAGAGGAAAAGATAGAGAAAAATTTTTAAAAAAGACAAAAAACACTAGATAAAATATAACTAATGTGATATGATTTTATTTATGAATTAAGGATTACCCCGCTTGTGTAATTAGTGGGGTAATTTATATTATATCAAAGATAAAATCAAGTGTCAACATTAAAAATATAAATTAGGAGGAAAAATAATGGCTACTAAATATGTTTTTGTAACTGGTGGTGTTGCATCAGCTTTAGGAAAGGGAATAACAGCAGCATCATTAGGGAGATTATTAAAAAATAGGGGATTAAAGGTATCAATTCAAAAGTTTGATCCGTATTTAAATGTGGATCCAGGTACAATGAGTCCATATCAACATGGAGAAGTTTTTGTTACAGATGATGGTGCAGAGACAGATTTAGATTTAGGACATTATGAAAGATTCATTGATGAAAGCTTAAGCAAAAACAATAATGTTACAACAGGGAAAATATATGGAGATGTAATTGCTAAGGAAAGAAGAGGTGAATACCTTGGAGGAACAGTTCAAGTAATACCTCATATAACTAATGAAATAAAGGATAGAATTTATGCAGTTAGTAAAGAAACAGATGTTGATGTAGTTATAACTGAAATAGGTGGAACAGTAGGAGATATTGAATCGCTTCCATTTTTAGAATCAATTAGACAAGTACAATATGAAGTAGGAAGAGATAATGTATGCTTTATTCATGTTACTTTAGTTCCTTACTTAGGAAAGGCTGGAGAGTTAAAGACTAAGCCAACACAACATTCAGTGAAGGAATTAAGAAGCATTGGCATTCAACCAGACATAATAGTATGTAGATCAGAAAAGCCATTAAATGAAAGTTTAAGAAGTAAGATAGGTTTATTCTGTAATCTAGAAGCTAAAAATGTTATACAGAACTTAGATGCCAATAGCTTATATGAAGTTCCATTAATGTTACATAGAGAAGGATTAGATAGGCTAGTTGTTGAAAAATTACAATTAGGATGCATAGATATCAACAATAACGAATGGATTGATATGGTTGATAGAATGAAAAATCTTAAGAAGGAAGTTACTATTGCTTTAGTAGGTAAATATGTAGAATTACATGATGCATATATTTCGGTAGTAGAAGCTTTAAACCATGGTGGACTTGCTAATGAAGCGAATGTTAAGATACAGTGGATAAATGCTGTAGATGTTACTGCTGAAAATGCTAAGAACATATTCAATAATGTTGATGGTATTTTAGTTCCGGGTGGATTTGGTGATAGAGGAGTAGAAGGAAAGATTGAAGCTATCAAATATGCAAGAGAAAATAATATACCTTTCTTAGGAATATGCTTAGGAATGCAGACAGCAGTAATTGAATTTGCTAGAAATGTTTTAGGATATGAAGGAGCTAATAGTTCAGAAATAGATTCAGAAACAAAGTATCCAGTAATAGATTTAATGAATGATCAAAAGGATGTACAAGATTTAGGCGGTACTATGAGATTAGGAGCTTATCCATGTATATTAAATAAAGAATCCAAGTCCTTTGAAGTATATGGTGAAGAAAATATATCAGAAAGACATAGACATAGATATGAATTTAATAATAAATTTAGACAACAAATAAGTGAAGCAGGAATGAAAATAGTAGGAACAAGTCCAGATGAAAGATTAGTTGAAATTGTAGAAATTCCAAATCATAAGTGGTTTGTGGCAGCACAATTCCATCCAGAGTTAAAATCTAGACCAAACAGACCGCATCCTCTATTCACAGGATTAATAAAGGCTGCTTTAGAAAAATAATTAATAAGAAGTTCTGCAATAAAAAATTGCAGTACTTTTTTTTAGGTGTGCCCAGTATTGGCAACAATTTGACGGCAAATAGTCCAATAATGGAAACAATATTAACTTTATGAATGTTATTATGATTATACTTGGTATAATAAATTATAAAAAAGGATAATCTTATAGTATAACTTTTTATTGAAATATGTATATTATTGATGGATAATTATATATGCAAATACTAAGGTTTTATTTCAATTCATTTTTTCAAGTCTAAAAGTGCAATCTTAAATGAATCCCAAAAAAATATAAAATATTATGGAGGTATAAATTTGGAAACAGAAAACTATAATGAAATGACTTTAGCTACCTTAAAAGAAATAGCTAAGGAAAAAGGTATAAAAAATATTAGTAAATTAAAGAAAAGTGAATTAATTGAAGAGTTAGTGAAAATAACTCCTAATAAAATAGAAAAGAATGGGGTAATTTTAACAGAAAAAATTGCACCTAAGAATAGAAACATAGAAGCTAGTATACATATAGATGAAAATGTAAATAGTGAAGCTTATGCAAGCGATTCAAGAGATAGATATAATGTAACAGAAGAAGAAAAGGAAGAGAAGAAGGAAAGATTAAAGGTTATGATTAATGAATCTAATTCTTCTAAAGGGGTTTTAGAAATTCAAGAAAACAATAGCTTTGGTTTTTTAAGATGTAGTAATTATCTTACTGGAGAAAACGATATATATGTTTCACCGTCACAAATAAGAAGGTTTAACTTAAGAACAGGTGATGAAGTAGAAGGAAAAGTAAGAGAAGCAAAAGATGGTGAAAAGTTTAAAGCACTATTATTTGTGGAAAAGGTAAATGGTGAATCACCAGATAAGGCTATAGGAAGAAAGAATTTTGAAAATTTGACTCCTATATATCCTAATGAAAGATTACATTTAGAAACTGATAACGGTAGGGATTTATCTTCAAGACTTATGGATTTTATGTGTCCAATAGGAAAGGGACAAAGAGGGATAATAGTTGCACCACCTAAAGCAGGTAAAACTACATTATTAAAAAGAATAGCACAAAATATTTCAAAGAATTATCCTGATATAAAGCTTATAGTATTATTAATAGATGAGAGACCAGAGGAAGTTACAGATATGAAGAGATCTATTAAAGGAGATGTAATTTACTCTACTTTTGATGAAGAACCACAAAATCATGCTAAAGTATCACAAATGGTTCTTGAAAGAGCAAAGAGAATGGTTGAACAAGGTAAAGATGTGGTTATTCTTATGGATAGTATTACAAGACTTTCAAGAGCATATAACTTAACTATAACACCAACAGGAAGAACTTTATCAGGTGGGCTTGATCCAGGAGCTTTATTAATGCCAAAGAAATTCTTTGGAGCTGCAAGAAATATAGAAGAAGGAGGAAGTTTAACAATATTAGCTACGGCATTAGTAGAAACAGGTTCAAGAATGGATGATATGATTTTTGAAGAATTTAAAGGAACAGGAAATATGGAAGTTCATTTAGATAGAAGGCTACAAGAAAGAAGAATATTCCCAGCTATAGATATTTATAAGTCAGGTACTAGAAAAGAAGACTTATTATTATCAGATGAAGAAAAAGAAGTTGCTTTTGCTATAAGAAAAAATATGAATAGAGATGGAAATATAGAAAGTATTACTGAAACATTAATAAATATGCTATCAAAAACTAAGAATAATAAAGAATTTATGGAGTTATTCATAAAAAATGAAGTTATGAAGAAATAAAAAAACGGGAAAGATATCTTTCCCGTTTTTTTAAAAACAATCTTATTTGTTAAGACCGAATTTCTTGTTAAATTTATCAACTCTACCGCCGATATCAACGATTTTTTGCTTACCAGTGAAGAATGGGTGGCATTTTGAACATATATCAATCTTTAATTCTGGTTTAACTGAACCTGTTGTAAAAGTATTTCCACATGCACACTTAACCACTGCATCGTGATGGTATTCTGGATGTATGCCTTCTCTCATATTTTTCACCTCTTTCAATAAAAATATATCATTAAAGTAAAATCTCCAATGACTTTAAAAAGTATAACACACAATTTAATAAGCAGTCAATAAAATTGCATCAATAAAACATTATCAGGAATAAGTGAATTATAGGAAATAAAAACATCTTTATTAAATAACAGTTAAAATGATATAATCTGAGTAGATATTACAGAAGAGGGAGAGATATGATGAGTAAATTATATTTTAGATACGGAGCAATGAATTCAGGAAAGTCTACTCATTTGATGCAGGTGGCACATAATTATGAAGAAAGAGGAATGAAGGTTATCTTAATAAAACCTGCAACTGATAAAAAGGGTGGAGATAAATTAGTTTCAAGATTAGGTGTAGAAAGAAAAGTTGATATACTTTGTCTAGAAAAAATGAATATCTATGAAGAAATACAAAAATGGCAAGAAGTTAAATTTAAGGTAAATTGTATATTAGTTGATGAAGTTCAATTTATGACTAAGGAACAAGTAGACCAGTTATTTAAAATAGCAGTGGTTCTTGATATTCCAGTTATATGCTATGGTTTAAGAACTGATTTTATGATGGAAGGTTTTGAAGGAAGTACAAGACTTTTATTATTAGCTCACAGCATAGAAGAGATGAAGACCATTTGTAAATGTGGCAGAAAGGCTATCTTAAATGGTAGAAAGATAAATGGGGAATTTGTTTTTGAAGGTGAGCAGGTAGCTATAGATAATATTGATAATGTGCAGTATGAATCTTTATGTGGACATTGTTACTTTAGACATAAAAATAATAAATAATGAAAGTGTGATGATATGAGAAAGTGTGATGTAGGGGGGCAAGCTGTAATTGAAGGTGTTATGATGCGTGGCTCCAAAGGTATGGCTACAGCAATAAGAACACCAAAGGGTAAAATAAAGGTTAGTGTAAAAAAAACAGTTTCATTAACTAAAAAATATAAAATTTTATCATTGCCATTTATAAGAGGAATAACGGCCTTGCTAGATTCATTAATTATTGGCATAAAGACATTAAACTATTCAGCATCATTTTTTGAAGAGGAAGAAGAGGAAAGCGCATTTGAAAAATTGATAAAAGATGTATTTGGTGAAAAATTAGCTGGTGATTTAATTATTACATTAACTATGATGCTATCATTTGTAGTTTCTATTGGAATATTTATTGGTATTCCAACTTCTATAGCTTCTATATTTAAAACCTTTGGCTTTTCTAGCATTATTTTAAATTTAATAGAAGCATCCATCAGAATTGCTATACTTATATTATATATGTTTCTTATAAGTAATATGGAGGATATTTACAGAGTATTTCAATATCATGGTGCAGAACATAAAACAATTTTTTGCTATGAAAATGAGCAGAGGCTTACTATTGAAAATGTAAAAAAACAAAGCAGGTTACATCCTAGATGTGGAACTAATTTTATATTTCTTACTATGTTTGTAAGTATATTATTATATACTTTTACAGGCTGGGGCAATTTTATAGAACGTATAATAATTAGGATAGTATTATTACCAGTAGTAGCTGGAATAAGCTATGAAATAATTAAATGGCTAGGAAGGTCAGAAAGTAAGCTTAGCAAGATAATTGCTTATCCAGGGCTGATGCTACAAAAACTAACAACAAAAGAGCCAGATGACATGCAAATAGAAGTTGCAATCAAGTCATTGATGGCTGCAGAGGGGATAAAAGATATGAAGACTATTGGAGAACTTCTCATATATGGTAACCAGCAGTTAAAGGAAGCAGAAATAGATACTTATATATTAGACTGCCAGTTATTATTAACAAAGGTGTTAAATAAAGATAAAATATATTTAATATTAAATAAAGATGAGGAAGTAAGTAATCTTAATGAAAATAAGTTTAAACAACTTATTAAAAAGAGAAAAGAGAAAATGCCTATGGCATATATATTAAAAGATGTTGAATTTATGGGATTAGATTTTTATGTGGAAGAAGGAGTTTTGATTCCAAGGGGAGATACAGAAGTTTTAGTTGAAGAAGTGCTAAAATATATAGGTGAAGAAGAGGCTATAAGTATATGTGATTTGTGTTGTGGAAGTGGAGCTATCGGCATATCATTAGCAGCTTTAAGAAATAATATAAAGGTAGATTTAGTTGATTTTTATCCTATACCTGAAAAAGTAACTAAAAAAAATATAGTTAAACATAATTTAGAAGAAAGAACAGAATTCATTAAAAGTGATTTATTGAATAAAGTTATAGAAGATGGCAAGAAATATGATATATTAGTATCTAATCCTCCATATATAGCTGATGAAGTAATTGATGATTTAATGGAAGATGTGAAAGATTATGAACCACATACAGCTCTAGCTGGTGGAGAAGATGGAATGGATTTCTATAATATAATAGTTTCTGAGAGCCGTAAGGTGTTAAATGAAAATGGTATACTTGCATTTGAAATAGGATATGATCAAGGTGAGAAGGTAAAAGTTCTGATGGAAGAAAATGGGTTTAAAAATATTAAAGTTATTCAAGATTTAGCAGGATTAGACAGGGTAGTAATAGGAAATTTCTAAAATCTTGATATAATTAGATTAAATATGATATAATATTTCAATATGAAAAAAAACAGTATGGAGTGATACTATGTTATTAGATAAATTAGCATTTACAGAAAATAAATATGAAGAGCTTTCAGTAAAAATATCAGATCCTTCTATAATGGCTAACCAAAAAGAATGGAGAAAGCTTTGTAAGGAACATGCTGACTTAGAGATAATCGTTACAGCATATAGAGAATATAAAAAGGTTTTAGAAGACCTTGAAGCAAATAAGGAAATGTTAGAAGAAGAATCAGATAAAGAAATGAGAGAAATGTTATCTGAAGAAATTTCTATGTTAAAAGAACAAGAAATAGAATTAGAAAATAAGATACAAATATTATTATTACCAAAAGATCCAAATGATGATAAGAACGTATTTGTTGAAATCAGAGGTGGAGCTGGTGGAGATGAAGCAGCTCTATTTGCAGCTAACCTATTTAGAATGTACACAAGATATGCCGAAAATAATAGATGGTCAGTAGAACTTATGAGTTCAAATGAAAATGACCTTGGTGGATTCAAAGAAGTTGTTTTTATGATAAAAGGTGCTGGTGCATATTCTAAGTTAAAATATGAAAGTGGAGTTCATAGAGTTCAAAGAGTTCCTGATACAGAAAGTTCAGGAAGAATTCATACATCAACAGCTACAGTAGCAGTACTTCCAGAAGTTGATGATGTTGATATAGAAATCCATGAAAAAGACTTAAGAATTGACGTTTATAGATCATCTGGTAATGGTGGACAATGTGTTAATACTACAGATTCAGCAGTAAGAATTACTCACTTACCTACAGGAACAGTAGTTGCTTGCCAAGATGAAAAGTCACAGCTTAAGAATAAAGAAAAGGCTATGAAAGTTTTAAGAGCTAGATTATATGAAGTTGCAGAAGCAGAAAGATTAGCTGGAATAGCTGAAGATAGAAAGAGCCAGGTAGGAACAGGGGATAGAAGTGAAAGAATAAGAACTTACAACTATCCACAAGGAAGAGTAACAGATCACAGAATTGGATTAACATTATATAAATTAGATTCATTCTTAAATGGAGATATAGATGAAGTAATCAATGCTTTAATTACTGCAGATCAAGCAGAAAAAATGAAAGCAATGGGAAATACTGATTCAATGTAATTAAAAAGCCTTGCATTAATTTGTAAGGCTTTTTCAATAAGTAAAAAGTAGTATGGAAATAAATAGAGCATTAAAAAGAATAAGAAAAAAAGAAAATATATTTTTTATTATAATGGGTATCTTGTCTGTGTTAATACCAACTTTGGCTTATTTAGCAAACTTAAAAAATACATTTGTTTATGTATATATAGCAATTATTGAATTTTTAATTTTAATAGCAATACTGGCAAGGATAAATATATGTACTTTGAAATTTAAATATTATAATAGCAGGTTTAAAATAAGGCAGGGATTATTTTTAAGAGAAAGCATAATACTATGTGATAATGTGGCTATTGTGCATACCAATAAAGATAGAGAAGAACTTGAGATAATAATTGTAACATCAAGTAAGTTTAGAAATAAGAAGGCTAGACCTATAGTAAAGGGATTTTTAAAAAGATATCCTGAAGTTGAGCGTGAATATAATAGATTAAAAAAAATCAATGAAGAACAAACTTATTATTTTCAGATAATAAGAAATGGAAGTTTAAGAAAATATATTTTTTTAGAAAATATATATACTACCTGTGTTAAATCAGCATATACTCCAGCCGCCATAGAAAGTATAAAGATAGCTAGAGGGCAAATTAATTTTAATGAAAGAGGGTAAAAGGCTAATGAAAACAAAAGTAGCCATAATAAGAAATTTAAATGAAGATAAAGATTTTATTAATGAAGCAGGAAACATAATAAAATTAGGTGGAACAGTAGCTTTTCCAACAGAAACAGTTTATGGGCTAGGAGCTGACGCATTAAATGGAGAAGCTGTAAAGAAAATATTTTTAGCTAAGGGTAGACCACAGGATAATCCTCTTATTATCCATGTATGCTCTAAAAGTATTGAAAAGTTTGTTAAGGATATACCTAAAGTGGCAGAAAAGCTAATAGATAAGTTCTGGCCAGGTCCAATGACTATAATATTAAATAAGAAAGATATAGTACCAGATGAGACAAGTGCAGGGCTTTCTACTATAGGGGTAAGAATGCCAAATTCAGAAATAGCACTAAAGCTTATAGAAGCAGCAGGAGTACCTATAGCAGCACCATCAGCTAATATATCTGGTAGACCTAGTCCTACAGATATGGAAAGATGTGTAGAAGACTTAGATGGAAAGATTGATTATATTTTAGGTGGAGAAAGAAGTAATATTGGGGTAGAATCTACCATAGTTGATTGCACAGTAAACCCTCCAATGGTACTTAGACCAGGTGGAATTACCTTAGAAATGCTGAGAACTGTAGATGAAAATATAGTTATAGATGAAGCATTAAAGGAAAAACCATCAGAAGATTTAAAGCCAAAGGCACCAGGGATGAAGTACAGGCATTATGCACCAAAAGCTAAATTGAAAATTATTAGTGGAAAAAATGAAAAAACAGTTGAAATAATGTGCAAAATGTTAGAAAATTATATTGAAAATAATAATAAAGTAGCAATTATAACTACAGATGAAAATATAGATAGATTTAAAAATTGCGAAGTTTTATCACTGGGAAGAAAAGATAATTTAAATGAAATAGCAAAAAATCTTTTTGAAACTTTAAGAAAATGTGATGATTTAGGTGTAGAATATATTTTATGCCAAGGGTTTGAAGAAGATGGAGTTGGTCTGGCAATTATGAATAGACTTAATAAAGCTGCAGGCTATGACATTATCAAAGTATGATAAGGGGAGGGTGGGTTACCATTCTCCTTTTTTATAAAAAAAATTAACTTGAGAATTTATTTATTAAAGGAGGAGTAGAGTATGAAGATAGCTTTAGGCTGTGACCATGGCGGTTTAAATTTAAAAAATGAAATTTTAAATTATTTAAAAGAAGAAGGTATGGAAGTTAAAGATTTTGGAACTTATACAGAAGAATCGTGTGATTATGCAGATATTTCGTTACCAGTTGCTGAAGCAGTAGCTGCCAAAGAATTTGATTTTGGTATACTAATATGTGGGACAGGAATTGGTATAGGAATAGCGGCAAACAAAGTTCCAGGAGTAAGGGCAGCTTTATGTTCTGATACTTTTAGTGCACATGCCACTAGAGAACATAATGATGCAAATATACTTACTATGGGAGAAAGAGTGGTAGGAAAAGGTCTTGCTATAGATATAGTAAAGACATTCCTTAGTGCAGAATTCCAAGGTGGGAGACATACTACAAGAATTGCCAAAATAACAGACATAGAAAAAAAATATAGTAAATAATAATTATTAAGATTATTTTTTTATTTGGAGGTAACATATGAGTAAAGTAACACAAATTAATCATCCTTTAATATTACACAAATTAGCATTTATTAGAAGTAAAAATACAGGTTCTAAGTATTTTAGAGAATTAGTAGAAGAAGTATCTATGTTAATGGCTTACGAAGCAACTAGAGATTTAAGTACAGAGGAAGTTGAAATTGAAACACCTATTTGTACAACAAAATGTCAGATGTTATCAGGTAAGAAATTAGCTGTAGTACCTATATTAAGAGCTGGTCTTGGAATGGTTGATGGTATATTAAACCTAGTGCCAGCAGCAAAAGTAGGTCACATAGGATTATATAGAGATGAAGAAACTCTTCAACCAGTAGAATATTTCTGTAAGCTTCCACAAGATATAGCAGAAAGAGATATTTTTGTAGTTGACCCAATGTTAGCTACAGGGGGGTCAGCAGCAGATGCCATAACTTTATTAAAGAAAAGGGGAGCAAAGAAAATTAGATTAATGTGCTTAATATCTTCTCCAAATGGAATTGAATTAGTGCAAGAGCAACACCCAGATGTAGATATCTATGTTGCTGCTATAGATGAAAAATTAAATGAAAAAGGATATATTGTACCAGGTCTTGGAGATGCTGGAGACAGACTATTTGGAACTAAATAATATAAAAAGCGAAGCTTAGGCTTCGTTTTTTTATATACAAGCATATAAAGATTTAACATTGTTACTTAAGTTGTAAAGAAAAAGAGTAAATAAAATTATTATGATTAATACTTAGTATAGAAAAAAATAATGTGCAGTAGTATAATTTAAAAAACAAAGGAGGATATAAGATGAAAAGACAAGAATATCTATCGTGGGATGACTATTTCATGGCTGTTGCACTTTTATCAGGAAAAAGAAGTAAAGATCCAAGTACTCAAGTTGGTGCATGCATAGTAAATGAAAATAATATAATAGAAAGTATAGGATATAATGGATTTCCTAAGGGATGTTCTGATGATGAATTTCCTTGGGAAAGAGAAGGCGATACGTTAAATACAAAATATGCATATGTAGTTCATGGTGAATTAAATGCAATATTAAACTGTAAAGGCAAAGATTTAACTGGATGTAGAATATATGTAGGATTATTTCCCTGTAATGAATGTGCAAAGGCAATAATACAATCAGGGATAAAGGAAGTAGTATATTTAAGTGATAAATATGCTGAAACAGATATAGTAAAGGCATCAAAAAGAATGTTAAATGCTGCAGGAGTTAAATTAACTCAATTAGAACCAGAACATTTTAAAATTGAATTATCATTAGATAAATCATTAATATAATTATATTTATGAATAATAGTATTATTTGAATTTGTAAAATAAATAGATTAAATTGATAGTTAAAATTTAGTCTATGTTATTTCAAAGGTTAAGTAGTACTATTTTTTTATATGTAGAAAAAGATGAAAGAATATCCTTCGAAATATAGAATTTTTAAAAAGCAACTATAAATATTATAAAATGCAAAAAGGTTAAAATATTTTTAAAATTGGTTGAATATGGAAAAAGAGAGATGTATAATTAAATTGTTAATTGTTTAACATTTATTACATTAAATTGTAAATTTTGGAGGGTAATTTTATGAGAGAAGTTGTAATAGCAAGTGCTGTAAGGACAGCTATAGGAACTTTTGGAGGATCACTAAAAGATATTCCAGCTGTAGACTTAGGAGCACTAGTAATTAAAGAAGCAGTAAATAGAGCTGGTATAAAGCCAGAGTTAGTTAATGAAGTTGTAATGGGGAATGTTATACAAGCAGGTTTAGGACAAAATGTTGCAAGACAATCTGCTGTAAAGGCTGGTCTTCCAATAGAAATTCCAGCAATGACTATAAATATGGTATGCGGATCAGGGCTTAGAAGTGTTGCTCTAGCAGCTCAAATGATTAAAGCTGGTGACTGTGATGTAGTAGTAGCAGGTGGTATGGAAAATATGTCCAGGGCACCATATGCATTAGAAACTACTAGATGGGGTCAAAGAATGGGAGATGGAAAAATCGTTGACACTATGATAAAAGATGCTTTAAGTGATGCATTTAACAATTATCACATGGGTGTAACTGCTGAGAATATAGTAAAGGAATGGGGATTAACTAGAGAAGAATTAGATGAATTCTCACTTAATTCACAATTAAAGGCTGAAAAGGCTATTAAAGAAGGAAAGTTTAAAGATGAAATAGTTCCAGTTATGGTCCCACAAAGAAAAGGAGAACCAAAAGTTTTTGATACAGATGAAGGACCAAGATTTGGCTCAACAATAGAAGGATTAGCTAGATTAAAACCATGTTTTATTAAGGATGGAAAGGTTACTGCAGGTAATTCATCAGGGATTAATGATGGCGCAGCTGCATTTGTAGTGATGAGTGCAGAAAAGGCAGAAGAACTTGGTGTTACTCCTTTAGCAACAATAGTATCTTACGGACATAAAGGACTAGATCCTGCAATAATGGGATATGGACCATTCCATGCAACGAAGGCAGTAATGCAAAGTGCAAATTTAACTGTAGAAGATATGGATCTTATTGAAGCAAATGAAGCTTTTGCAGCACAAAGTATTGCTGTTGCAAAAGATTTACACTTTGATATGTCAAAAGTAAATGTAAATGGAGGAGCTGTGGCATTAGGACATCCAGTTGGAGCATCTGGTGCAAGAATATTAGTAACTTTATTACACGAAATGCAAAGAAGAGATGCTAAGAAGGGATTGGCAACACTTTGTATAGGTGGTGGAATGGGAACTGCCATGATAGTTGAAAGAAGATAACACTCATAATTAATTATGTTTAGTAAAAAAATGAGAAGTATTCATAAGTGAATGCTTCTTGTTTTTTTGCTGAAACCAAGAAAAATAGAAGTATATAAGAAATATGTTGTGAGCAAAAGAAATTTTTATATAAATAAATTGTGAAATAAAATGAATAATTTCAATTTAAATTATTCATTTTATTTCTGCAATATAATATAAAATACCTTATAGAAATCCTTAAATAGCAGTAAATGATAAAAAAATACTTAAAAAATTAATAAAATACAAATATGAAAATGATATCATAATTAATATATTAAAATTAAAAGAGAGAAAATTCTGACAATTGCATAGGTGGGAATTTTCTTTCAAGTTTTATATAAAAAACGCTGAAAAATGTAGCTTGAGTAAGAAAAAAGAACTAAATTACTGATTTTTTTTATGTAAAATGAATAAATCATAAGAAATTGAAAAATATGAGGTTTTAATTAATTATTTAACGGGAATATAATACAAGAGTTACTGGAGGAGATTTATATGACTATAGAAATGAAGGCTCTTTTAAAGCTTGTTATAAAAGAGGACATATTATTTGGGTCAATTATTGCATTAATTATTTTCTTTATAAATCCTAAAGGTGCACTTATATTTTTATTAGGAATAATAATAGCTATGCTAAACTTTGTGATTAGAGGTATTATTCTTGACAAAAGTCTAAATGCAGGAAAAGGAAATGTATTTTCCGTAGTAAGTACATTTATTAGAATTTCAACAGTAATAATAATTGCATTAATTTTTGCAAATAATAAATATCATCTTCTTTTATATTTAGCAGGGTTTATAACACATTTTCCAATTATAATTTTTGGTTGGATTAAGAGCCAGAAAGGAAGTGATTAAATGGATGTTAGCGAAGCCATTTATACCTTTTACATCGGAGGTCTTGCTTTAGATATAAAACCAGAAGCAATAATTCAGTTAATAGTAATATTATTAGTTGGAGTATTAGCTTGGTGGTCAACAAAAGATTTAAAACGAAGACCAGAAGGTAAAAAACAAATTGTTGTAGAATATATTTACACATCATTAATGAATTTGGTAGATGCTAATATGGGAGAAAAATATAGGGATGTAATTCCTTTTATAGGAACTATAGCAGCATTTATCTTACCTATGAACCTTTTAGGACTTATAGGTATAGCTCCAACAACAAAGAATTATAGTGTAGCTCTTACTTTAGGATTAATTTCATTCTTTGCAATACAAGGATATGCAATTAAGAAAGTAGGACTAGGACATTATTTTTTAGGTTACGGAGAGCCAATGTTATTCATGTTGCCACTTAATATAATTGAGAGAATAATGCTTCCAGTTTCATTGTCTTTAAGATTATTTGGTAACATACTAGCAGCGTCATTTATCGTTGAGCTAGTGTATGAATCACTTGAAAAAGTTGCATGGATAGCTCAGATAGGGCTTCCAGTACCATTACATGCATATTTTGATGTATTTGATGGAACAATTCAAATGGTTATCTTTGTTATGTTAACAATGATAAATATGAAAGTCGTAGCAGAACATTAATTTTTAGGAGGTATTTAGTAATGAGCGATTTAGGAGTAAAAGCAATAGCAGCAGCAATAGCGGTATTAGTAGGTATAGGAGCAGGTATCGGAATAGGTATAGCAACAGGGAAAGCAGTTGAAGGTATAGCAAGACAGCCTGAAGCAAGTGGTAAAATTACAACAACTTTACTTATAGGTGCTGGGTTTGCAGAAGCAACAGCTATTTATGGATTATTAATTTCAATCTTATTAATTTTCGTATTCTAATAAAAACATAATTAGGTATTTAATAAATACTCCCAAAAAAGGAGGCGAATTTTTGTTATGGAAATAAACCTAGGGCTTATATTAGCAAGTTTGATTAACTTCTTTATTCTATTTGCAATACTTAAGCATTTCTTCTTTGGAAAAGTAAAGGCAATTATTGACGAAAGAGAAGAATACATAAATGAGCAGATGGATGATGCAGAAGAAGCTACTAACAAGGCTAGACTTCTTGCTATTGAAAATGAAAGAATATTAAAGCAAGCTAGAGAAGAAGGTAAAAAGATAACAGAAGAAAAGAAAAGAAAAGCAGAAGAGATTTATGATGAAATTGTGTTAGAAGCTAAAAATGAGGCTAATACAATCATCGAAAGAGCTAAAGTTGAAATCAATAGAGAAAGAGAAAAGGTTGAATATCAATTAAAGAAAGAAGCTATTGATTTAGCTTTAGAGTTATCTACTAAGGTTATTGAAAAAAATATTGATAAAGAAAAAAATAAAGAGCTTATTGATGAGTTTATTACTGAGGTAGGAAATTAAATATGTTTGAGTATTTAGACCGAAGATATGCCCTTGCCCTTTATGAAGTTGCAGAAGAAAAGGGAAAGGTGCAAGAGTATTTAAATGATTTAAGAGAAATTTGTGACCTTATAGATAATAATAAAGATTTTTACGAGGTAGTTAAGCATCCTCAAATAAGTACAAAGCAAAAAAAGAAAACTTTTATAAATATTTTTAAAGGTAATATTGATGAAGAGCTTTTATCATTTTTATTAATATTAATAGAAAAGGATAGAATACTATTCTTAAGAGAAAAGCTTAATGAAATGGAAAAAATCGACCTTGAAAGAAAGAATACTTATAGAGGAATAGTAAAGACTACAGAACCTTTAAGTGAAGAGCAGTATAATAATTTAATTACAAAGCTTGAAAAGAAATATAATAAGAAAATTATTTTACAACAAGTTATTGATTCAAGCATTCTAGGTGGAATATATGTAAGAGTTAATAATGAAGTAATGGATGGCACTGTAAAATTAAGATTAGAAGAATTAAAGAAATTAATGGTTAGTGCAGAATAGAGGTGATGGTATGAATATTAAACCAGAAGAAATTACATCAATTATAAAAAAAGAAATTCAAAGATATGGTGCACAGATTCAAACCATAGACTCTGGTACAATAATTCAGATCGGTGATGGTATAGCAAGAGTATACGGTTTGGATGATTGTATGCAAGGTGAACTTTTAGAGTTCCCTAATGGCGTATTTGGTATGGCATTAAATCTTGAACAAGATAATGTAGGATGTGTACTTCTTGGATCAGAAGAAGGAATAAAAGAAGGGGATATAGTAAAAAGAACTAATAAAATAGTTGAAGTCCCTGTTGGTGAAGGAATGCTTGGAAGAGTAGTTAATTCATTAGGTGAAGAAATAGATGGTAAAGGACCAATAATAACTAATGAAACTAGACCAATAGAAGTTCCAGCACCAAGTATAATCGATAGACAATCTGTTAAAGAACCATTACAAACAGGTATTAAGGCTATTGATTCAATGATTCCAATTGGAAAAGGTCAAAGAGAGTTAATAATAGGTGATAGACAGACTGGTAAGACAGCAATTGCTATCGATACTATATTAAATCAAAAGGGAAAAGATGTTATTTGCATATATGTTGCTATAGGGCAAAAACAATCAACAGTTGCTCATATTGTTAACACATTAGAAACTATGGGAGCTTTAGATTATTCAATAGTAGTAGCAGCCACTGCTTCTGAAAGTGCGCCACTACAATATTTAGCACCATATGCTGGATGTAGTATTGGAGAATACTTTATGCATCAAGGGAAAGATGTTCTTATAATATATGATGATTTATCTAAGCATGCAGTAGCATATAGAACAATGTCACTATTACTTAGAAGACCACCAGGAAGAGAAGCATATCCAGGAGATGTTTTCTATATTCATTCAAGATTATTAGAAAGAGCTGCAAGGCTTTCAGATGAATTAGGTGGAGGTTCATTAACTGCACTTCCAATAATAGAAACATTAGCTGGAGATGTTACAGCATATATTCCAACAAATGTTATTTCTATAACTGATGGACAGATATTCCTTGAAACTGGATTATTCTTAGCAGGTCAAAGACCAGCTGTTAATGCAGGTATTTCAGTATCAAGAGTTGGTGGTAATGCTCAAATAAAAGCAATGAAACAAGTTTCAGGTACTTTAAGATTAGAGCTTGCACAGTTTAGAGAATTAGAAGCTTTTACTCAATTTGGATCAGATTTAGATTCTGACTCAAAGAGAAGACTTGAAAAAGGTAAGAGAATTGTAGAAGTATTAAAACAAGATCAATACAATCCAATGGATGTAGAAAAAGAAATACTTATTCTTTATGCAGTAGTTAATGATTTCTTATCTGATATAGATGTTTCAGATATAAGAAAGTTTGAAGCTGAATTCTTAGAATATGCTGATACTCATTATAGAGATTTATTAAAAGAAATAGTAGAAGTGGGAGCATTGACTGATGAAATAAAAGTCAAAATTGAAAACTCTATTTTAGAATTTAAAAAAATATTTTTACAAAATGCATAGCTTTAAATAGCTATGCAATTCTTTAGGAGGTAGAACTGTGGGAGCAGCGGGACTTATAGAAATAAAAAGAAGATTAAAGTCTGTTGAAAGTACTAGAAAAATTACCAAAGCTATGGGACTTGTTGCCACTTCTAAACTAAGAAAAGTAAGAAATGAGCTTGCAAATAATGAAAAATACAACGAGCTATGCAAAGATATAGTTGATGTTGTAGTTTCAAATCTTCCAGAAGGATATGAATCAATATATTGCACAGAAAGAAAAGGCGATAAATTGTATATTGTATTAACTTCAGATACAGGGCTATGTGGAGGATATAATAATAATGTTATAGCATATCTTAAGGAAGTTTTAGATAATGAAAGTGGAACTGAAAAAATAGTACTAGTTGGAAGTAAAGGTTTATCATATATGAGCAAATATAGCTTGAATACTTTTAATGAATATGTATCTATTCCAGATATTCCAACTATATCAGAGATTAATAAAATATATAATGAAGCAATATATCTATATAAGCAAGGTGAGGTATCTGAGGTTAATATAGTATATACAAAATTTATATCGACAATGAAACAAGAACCTATATTAATTAAGATGTTGCCTTTTGAAGTTAATAGTAGTAAAAAGGAAGACTACTTAATAGAACCAGATTTTGAAGAGGTTTTAAATAATTCAATTGATACTTATTTAAAGAGTCAATTACAAAATTGTATGCTTCATGCTAAAGCCAGTGAACAAAGTTCTAGAATGACAGCTATGGATGGAGCTACAGAAAATGCTAGTGATATAATCAATAATTTAAATATAAAATATAACAGAATAAGGCAATCAGTTATTACACAAGAAATTAGTGAAATAGTTGGTGGGGCTGAAGCTCAAAAGTAACAGGGAGGTAGACAAATGGCTGAAGAAAAAATAGGAAAAGTTGTTCAGGTTATAGGACCTGTAGTAGATATAAAATTTGATTCAGATTCATTGCCTAATATATATAATGAAATAAAAATAGATATGGGTGATCATGTTTTAGCTGTTGAAGTTGAACAGCATATGGGAGATGACATAGTTAGAACTATAGCCATGGAATCTACAGATGGATTAAAGAGAGGGGTTAAAGCTGTTGATACAGGTAAACCAATTTCTGTACCAGTAGGGAAAAATGTATTAGGAAGATTATTTAATGTATTAGGAAATCCAATTGATAATTGCGGTCCAGTAGAAAGTCAAGAGTATTATCCAATACATAGACCAGCTCCAAGTTTTAAGGAACAATCTTTAGAGCCAGAAATGTTCGAAACAGGTATCAAAGTTATAGATTTAATTGCTCCATATCAAAAAGGTGGAAAAATAGGGCTGTTTGGAGGAGCTGGTGTTGGTAAGACAGTATTAATCCAAGAGCTTATTAACAATATAGCCAAAGAACATGGTGGATTATCTGTATTCACTGGTGTTGGAGAAAGATCTAGAGAAGGTAATGATTTATATCATGAAATGATGGATTCAGGAGTTATCAATAAGACTGCTCTTGTATTTGGGCAAATGAATGAATCTCCAGGGGCTAGAATGAGAGTTTCTTTAACAGGACTTACAATGGCAGAATATTTTAGAGATCAAGGTCAAGACGTATTATTATTTATAGATAACATATTTAGATTTACACAAGCAGGTTCAGAAGTTTCTGCGCTTCTTGGAAGAATTCCATCAGCTGTTGGTTATCAACCAACATTAGCAACTGAAATGGGAGCACTTGAAGAAAGAATTACTTCAACTAAGGATGGATCAATTACATCTGTTCAAGCAGTATATGTACCGGCAGATGACTTAACAGACCCAGCTCCAGCTACAACATTTACTCACTTAGATGCTACTACAGTATTATCAAGATCTATATCTGAACTTGGTATATATCCAGCAGTTGATCCTCTTGAATCTTCTTCAAGAATATTAGATCCAAGAATTGTTGGAAAAGAGCATTATGAAGTAGCTATACAAGTAAAACATATCTTAGAAAGATATAAGGAACTTCAAGATATAATTGCTATATTAGGTATTGATGAATTATCTGATGAAGATAAGGCAATTGTTAATAGAGCAAGAAAAGTTCAAAGATTTTTATCACAACCATTTACAGTTGGTGAACAATTTACAGGTATGCCTGGTAAATATGTGTCTATAAAAGAAACTATAAGAGGATTTAAAGAAATATTAGAAGGAAAGCACGACGACTTACCTGAATCAGCATTCTTATTTGCAGGAACCATCGAAGATGTTATACAAAAAGCTAATAAGATGAAGTAGGAGATATAACTATGAGTAATACAATTAAATTAAATATTATAGCTCCAGGAAGAAGTCCAATTACTGAGGAAATTATTTCTTTAATTACAGAAAATTCATCAGGGCAAATAGAATTTATGAGAGGGCATGCACCTATTATAAGTAGTACTATACCTACCATTAGTAGAATTAAAACTGCTGATGGTGCAGAAAAGAAAATATTTACTGCTACAGGGATAGTAAGAGTTAAAGATAATATAATTGATTTTTGTGTTGATTCAATGAATTATAAAGAAGAAATAGATTTAAGACGAGCTGAAGAATCGAAAGAAAGAGCGGAAAAACGACTTAAACAAAAAGAAAATATTGATATCTTGAGAGCTGAAAAATCTTTAGCAAGAGCTATTGCAAGAATAACATTAGCCCAAGGTTAATAAAAAAGACTACCTAAAATATAAAATAGGTAGTCTTTTTTATTATTAAATCCTTGCTTTTTGTAGAATAGTAACAATTTTAGAGATTTTTTAATATATTATAATATATTAAATTTGTATAAAAAAATAATATATGGACAATAATTTTAGAGGAAGGGTGGGAGATAATATATGAAAAAAATCCTTATTATATTTCTTGGAATCTTTTCTCTATTAATTATTAATGGAAGATATTGTTTAGCAAAACAAGATGTAGATAGTTTTGCTGCCATTGAAAATGCAATGTCGCAAGAGTTTGACATAGTAGAAAATGGGGTAAAGTTTCAGTATTGTACTAATTTATCAGAAAATCAGGAAAACGAAAGAATAGAAAATTGCATAATGAATAAATATGGAGTAGATATAGTAGATAAGGGAAATAATATTAAAGCTGAGATTAAAAATGTTGAGATAGACATAAGTATATACAGTATAGATAATAAAACAAAGGTAGAAATAGTATTAATAAATAAGGATAGTTCTGTGAAAACAGAAAGTTTATTAGATATTGCAAAAGAAATAAGAAGCAATGAGTATATTGGCACAAGAATTTTTCAATTTATAAAATACAGAACAAAATATAGTGCTGAAAGTATTCCTAAAAGTATAATTGAAAATAGTAAACAAGATACCATAAGATCCTTAGAAATTAATAATGGAAGAGTAAGTAACATTGTTATGAATGATGATAAAAGTATTAATGTTGCACAAGTTAATTATAATTCAGGATCATATTTAATTATTGGTACTCCAACAATTTTCATAACATACTAACAATAAATATGGAGGATAATATGGAAAAGATTATAGTTAAAGGTGGGAAGAGGCTTCAAGGGGAAGTTGATATAAGCGTTGCTAAAAATTCAGTTTTACCTATAATAGTAGCAACAATACTAAATCCAACTCCAATAGTAATAAAAAATGTACCAATATTAGAAGATGTAACTGTATTAATAAATTTATTAAGAGAATTGGAATGTGAAGTAAATTTTTCACAGATAACAGGTGATTTAATTATAGATACATCTAATTTGAAAGAAGTGGATGCTAATAGTGAGCTTATAAGAAAAATGAGAGCATCCTTTTTAATTATGGGTCCAATGCTTTCAAGATTTGGCAGGTGTAAAATATCTATGCCAGGTGGATGTAATATAGGAAGTCGTCCAATAGATCTTCATCTAAAGGGATTTAAGTGCTTAGGAATAGATTCAGAGATTGGATATGGCTATGTAGAATCAAAAGTTAAAAAAATAGTAGGAAACAGAGTTTACTTAGATTTTCCGTCTGTAGGAGCTACAGAAAATATAATGATGAGTGCTGTTTTGGCAGAAGGAAAAACAATAATAGAAAATGCAGCAGAGGAACCAGAAATATGGGATTTAGCACGGTTTTTAAATAGCATGGGAGCTAGAATAACTGGTGCTGGATTTGGAAGAATTACAATAGAAGGTGTTAAAAGTTTAAGGAAGCCTGAACCGTTCACTCCTATTTTTGATAGAATTGAAGCAGGTACTTTTATGGTTGCTGCCGCTATAACTAATAGTAAGCTTACTATTAATGGAGTTAATGAACAGCATTTAATGCCTAATATAGAAAAGTTAAAAGAGTGTGGAGTGCATTGTATTGTGGAAGGAAATAGAATGATTGTTGATGGAACTGGTGAGAAAAAGCCTGTAGATATAAAGACAATGCCTTATCCAGGATTTCCTACAGATATGCAACCACAAATGATGGTTTTATTATCTATGACTCCAGGAGTAAGTGTTATTACTGAGACTGTATTTGAAAATAGGTTTATGCACGTTAGTGAATTGGGAAGAATGGGAGCAAATATCAAAATAGATGGTAAAGTTGCTATAGTTGAAGGTGTCAGCCAACTTACTGGATGTAATGTAAAAGCTACAGATTTAAGGGCTGGAGCAGCCATGATTTTGGCTGGACTTGTGGCTAATGGTCAGACGGAAATTGGCGAAGTTTATCATATAGATAGAGGATATACTAATATAGAAGAAAAATTCATTAAGCTTGGTGCTAACATTGAAAGAGTGACAATTCAATAATGGCTTTCTTAAACTAGGATTTATATCAAAATTAACAGTATTTAAGTTTGATATAAATCCTAGTTTATTTTTGCTGTAAATTAATAGGTAGTTATAGTACGTCTAGTATTTTCAACTACTTTAAAAAAGTATTATTTTTAATTTTTAATACATATATTTATTTAGAGTAGGAGGAATAAGGAGGGCAAACAAAACTTTTATGGCAAAACAATTGAAAGGTATATTATTTACTACTTTAGCTATTATAGTATTTATGATTGCTATGCCAATTTTTATTATGAAGCCTAAGGTAAGTGCTAAGATAAGTACCAATGATGTAGAAAAAATAACTGATACAAATGAAGTAGTGGAGGCTAGCGCAAAACAAAATAATAATATAATAATGAAAGGTAATGAAACCATTAGGGTATATATAACTGAAACAGGAGAAATTGAAGAAGTTAACTTAGAGGATTATATATGTGGTGTCGTTTCTAATGAGATGCCAGCTAATTTTGAAAAAGAAGCATTAAAAGCACAAGCTGTTACTGCTAGGACATATCTGGCCAGTAAAAAACTTAATAGATGTACCCTTCATGAAGGGATAGATATTTGCGATTCAACCCATTGTCAAGTATACACATCAAAAGAAAAGCGGTTGGAAAAATGGGATGCAGATTATGCAAATGAGTATTGGAATAAAATAAAGGAAGCAGTAGACGAGACAAGTGGACAAGTTTTAAGTTATGAAGGGGAACTTGTATTATATCCACAGTTCTTTTCCACAAGTTCAGGGCAAACTGAAAACTCAGAAGATGTATATTTAGGAGAAATACCATATTTAAGGTCTGTTGCAAGTACAGGAGAGGAATCAGCACCTAAATATACCAGTGATAAGACCTTGAAGATAAGTGATTTTGTCTATTTATTAAATTCAAATTTCACTAATTTAAATGTAACAGTAGAAAATATTAAAAATAATTTTAACATAAAGTCAAGCAGTGCAGCAGGCGGAGTAATAAAGCTAAATATCAATAATGTAGAAATAAGAGGTGTAGATTTTAGAAAAGCTTTGTCATTAAACTCAACTAATTTCACTTACGAATTCAATGGTGATTATATAACCTTTCATTGTAAAGGGTATGGGCACGGAGTAGGTATGAGTCAATGGGGAGCAAATGCAATGGCTAAGAATGGAAGCAATTATGAGGAAATACTTAAGCATTATTATACTGGTGTTGAAATAACAAACTTAGAATTAACAGAATAGTGATAATGTATAAAAGGGTCTTTTGAGATATTTCAAAGGACCCTTTTGTCATATTAAAGGGAAATTTGTTATACGGAAATGTTGTCTAAATTGAATTAATTCAATGAAAACGGTAAGACTACAAAAAGGAGGTGTTGATATGAACAGTAACAACAGTGATAAAGTTAAAAACTTTTTTAGAAAGGAGGGTTTTTACTTTGTTTTATTTATTTGCTTGTGTGTTATAGCAACTGTTGCTGTATTTACCATAAATAGAAATAGTACAGCAAATAAGAATAATAGTGCTGAAAAGAATTTAAGTTTAAATGTTGAGGAGAATACTTCATTAGAACCATCAGAAAGTGCAAATAATGAAAAGATTCAAAATGCAGAGAGAGCTGAAAGCAATTCAAGCAATGTTACTAATAATGAAGTAGCAGAGTCTGTAAATGAAGAAGAGACTTCAACTGTTTCAGAAGCTGATAGTGAAGTTGCAGATATAGCTGAATCAGGAGATGCGGCAGTGATGTCTGGAAGTGAAAATGGAATTGTTTTTTCATTACCCTTAGAAGCAACTGTAAGTAGAACTTTTGGTGAAATGATTGAAGTGAAAAAGACTGATGAAGAACAAATAATAATGACTAGAAGAGGTGTAGATTTACAAGCACCTATTGGAAGTGTTGTTAAGTGTGCTGCAGAAGGTCAAGTTAAAGAAGTGGGAAGCAATAGTGAAGATGGTAATTATATAGTTGTTGCACATGCAAATGGATTAAAAACAAAATATGCTAACTTGGATCCTGAAGTATATGTCTCAGAAGGAGATATGGTAACTGAAGGACAAGAACTTGGAATAATAGGAAATAGTTCTTTAGTATTCACATCTGATATATGCGGTGATGTTTTAAATCTTCAAGTTGAAGATTCTAACGGAAAGTCAGTAGATCCATCAAGTTATTTTAATTTTTAAATGTAAATTTTCATAAATCTTCACTGGCCATTAGTTTGGCTAGTGAAGGTATGATTGTTTTATTAAAAAAGGAGGTAGTAATTTGAAAGATTATATAGAAGAAAGAGTATTAGAAGTAGCTAAGTATATATTAGATTCAAAGGCTACAATTAGAAAGACCGCAAAGGTGTTTGGAGTAAGCAAGAGTACAATTCATAAGGATATGACAGAGAGACTTCCTAAGATTAATCCAGCTATAGCAGAACAGACACATTCTGTATTGGAACTTAATAAATCAGAACGACACATAAGAGGTGGAAAAGCTACCAAAATGAAGTATAAAGCTATTGAATGATAACTTTATTATATATATAATGGTGTATAAAGGTAATTTTTGTTGAAAAATGATTATTTTTAAATTGTTATGTATATAATAGGAGTGAAATTTAATGTGGTTTTGGAGAAAAAGTGCAGACTTAGGAATTGATTTAGGTACTGCAACGGTATTGGTTTATGTGAAAGGTAAGGGTGTAATATTAAAAGAACCTTCAGTGGTTGCTATTAATAAAGTTAATAATAAGATTTTAGCAGTAGGTGAAGAAGCTCGTAATATGATAGGAAGAACACCAGGAAATATTGTAGCGGTAAGACCTTTAAAAGATGGTGTTATATCTGATTATGACATAACTGAAAAAATGCTAAAGGAATTCATAAAAAAAGCATGTGGGGGTAAGAAAATTATAGCTCCTAAAGTAATGGTATGTATACCTTCACAAGCTACAGAAGTTGAAAAGAGAGCAGTAATTGATGCTACTAAAAATTCAGGTGCTAAGGAAGTGCATTTAATAGAAGAACCATTATCTGCAGCTATTGGAGCTGGCATAGATATAACCAAGCCTGATGGTAATATGATAGTAGATATAGGTGGTGGAACTACCGATATAGCTGTTATTTCTCTAGGTGGAGTTGTAATAAGAAAATCAATTAAATCAGCTGGTGATAGATTTGATGAGGCTATAGTAAAATATGTTAGATTAAAGCATAGAATCATGATAGGTGAAAAAACTGCTGAAGATCTAAAGATTAATATAGGTTGTGCATATAAAGATGCAAGAGAAAGTTCTTATATAATGAAGGGAAGAAACCTAGTAACTGGATTGCCTGATCAAGTGGAAATTACATCTGAAGAAATAAGAGAAGCACTTGAAGAACCTGTTGGCCTAATAGTGGACGGGGTTAAATCTATATTAGAAAAAACTCCACCAGAATTAGCGTCAGATATAATTGAAAAAGGAATAATAATGACTGGCGGAGGTTCATTATTATATGGATTAGATAAACTTATCGAAGTTAACACTGGATTAAATGTAAAAATAGCTGAAAATTCAGTGGAAGCAGTAGTAGAAGGAACAGGTCAAGTTTTAAATTATATTAATAAATTACAATTTGATGATAGTGGAAATGAAATATCTTTAATTGAGTAGTACAAAAGCTAGGCTAAACCTAGCTTTTCTTTTGATATATAGTAAATATTTATTTGGAATAAGATTGGATTAATCCATTTGATATTACTTTAGCCATTTCAAATATTAAGTTTAAACGTATACTCCTGGAAGTGAAAAATTCTGAATTATCACTAGAATCTATAATTCCAATAATGGATACATCGCCAACATCAGGTAACATTTTGCCAACACCTTTTCCAGGGTGAATGGGAAAGTCACGCACATGAATTTCTCCAATGGAATTAGCATCACCTAAACAAGCATCTATACCAATAATTGTTGAATAGGGATATATTCTTTTAATTTCATAGATGCTTTTCTCAAGATTAAGTGCGTGTATAGGATCGGCTAAAGTACCATATATAGGAATAGGAAAACTATTTTCCTTAAGTAATGTGCCAACAAGAGGGCCAAGACAATCTCCAATACATTTATCGGTACCAATACAAACAATAATGGTTTGTGGTTTAATATATTTTTTTAAAAATTCAGCAATTTTCATGGAGGCTGAATTTGAATTATAATTTATTTTAAGTTTTTGCAAAAGAATCCCCCCTCTCACAATAAATATATATGAATATTTTTTACTTAATATAATTCAATAACATAAATAACTTTTTAGCATTATCTGATAATTAAAATAAAAATAGATATAGAAGTTTAGGGAGTAAAAATGAGTAAAAAAGAGAAAAATAGAATAAAAACTTCGATAAATAGCTATAAATTACTTAAATGACGAAATATGAAGTTGCAATATGTAATAAAAACATATATACTAATCATTGTCAGTTTAGCAAGTAGTTGCCGAAAGACAAAGTGTTAATAAAGAAATTTATTAAATGGGGGAGTTCCCGAGAGGCCAAAGGGGGCAGACT
>NZ_FR886582.1:0-998 GCF_000436575.1 Clostridium sp. CAG:265 | reverse complement strand
ACATATCTTATGAATCATTAAGAAAAAGATGGCAAAAAATTTTGTTAGATGAAATAACCAATATAAGTGGGAATACAAAGGAAGTAAAATTGATAAAAAATAAATTGTATAAAGAAAAGGTTAAAGGATTTTATGTTCATGCTAAGACGGAGATAAAATCAGCTAAAATAGCAGCAAAATATGTGGGGAGATATGTTGGACGTCCTGCGATAGCGGAATCAAGAATACTTAAATATGATGGTAAAAATGTAACTTATAAATATACTAGACATGAAGATAATAAGGTTATAGTTGAGACTGTGCATGTATATGAGTTTATAAAAAGGATAATCAGGCATATTCCAGAGAAAAACTTTAAGATGATAAGATATTTTGGAATATATTCTAGAAGAAGTAAAGGAAAAGTTAATTTTATAAAAATGATAGATAAAAGGATATTAAGTATAAGAAAGTCTATAGCAAATTGGGAGAATAGAATATTAGCTATAGCAGGTGTAGATCCGTGTAAATGTCCTAATTGCAAGAATAAGATGAGATTTCATGACATTGTATATCCTAAGTATGGATCAATGAGAGAACGGTTAAGAATAAAGATTATATCAGAAAATGAAGATAAATTAGAAGAAATTCTAGAAAATTACGCTATCACTAAACGTATATTAGGTGGTAAAATAATTCCGAAAACAACGTAGTTGGAGGAGATAAAGTGAATACAGAAGAAATACTATATATTTGTACTAGTTGTGGGATTAAAGAGAATATACCTAAAGAAGTGGTTGAATACTTTGATGAGATGGATCAAAGCAATATTAATGAACCGCCATGCTTTTCATGCGAAAAGTGCGGAGGAATAATGAGGCCTAAAGAATATACTGGGGTATACGGAATAAAGTATTAATTAATAGGAAAAATATAGCATAGAACCGATGTTAGTTCTATGCCTTTTAGAATACTTAAAATTAAATTCCCGAAGGGAGCGTGGCGAAAGCCACTTTTTT
>NZ_FR886581.1:19457-95484 GCF_000436575.1 Clostridium sp. CAG:265 | reverse complement strand
GACACATCCTTTCTTAACTAAATATTATTTTACTTAGTTCGACTTAATGTGTCCACTGCTTTATACTAACACCACTTTTATTATAAATAAAAACTCCTACCAATATATATTATATATAAGTAAGAGTTTTAATATCTTATAACCTTATTTTTATCAATCCAATTTTAGTAAAAATCTCATTTATTTATGGTACAGTCCTCCGTATCAGTAATAAATGAGGTTTCTTTATATTCATCTATTAATTAAACTGGAATTTGTCAATTCATTCCTTTAGTTTTTTATCAACATCATTTATTCCAAATAAAGCTAATATCAAAGATACAATAATAATAGAAATATCTGTTGCCGAAACAGACTGCATAAAATAATCGACAACACGCAGACCATAAAATGTAGCAAACGCATCTAAGATAATATAAAAGAGTATAGCCATTTGTTTTGGCAATTTCCCAAAAGATAGAACTACTTTAGGCAATATCTCAGCTATCAAACTAAAAGGATAAGAAATAATTGTTGCAATTACAAAAAACAGAATAATACTCCCTATTGACTCATATTCAAACCCAAATATTTTCATTATCGCTCCACATAATAAGGCAATAATAGATAATATGCCAACAAACAATAATCCACATAAGATAAAAGTTGTTAACTTTTCTTTATGTCTGTTCCAAATCTCTTTCAATTATTTCACTCCCAAAATTCTAATTTACCTAATAAATATAAATATTTCTACATGATAAAATTATACTATTTATCTATACCAACCTCAATATTTTCATTGCTATTATTCTCTATATAGCAATATCTAAGTTTAATTTACTTACACCAACATTTCTTAACATAAAAGAAGAAGGAGCATCCTTTATAGATACTCCTTCTTCCTTATTTATATAGTCAACCAAGCTATCATTTATTTTTAGTTTTATTGAATCTATTTCTCTTGCTTCATTTATAGTTATCTCTGATATTATCATATAAAGCAATTTCTTCTGTTGCTCTCTAGTTACACTTTCTGTTAGAACTTTACTGAAATTCTCTAATATACTCTTTATGAATCCATAAGGTACTTCTTCACTTACATCATCTGAAATTGCATTTTTCCTGCTGGAGTACTATTATCAAACTGCTCTGAATAAGAATTGAAAGCTATACTATTCTGCTCTACTATATCTACTATCCTTAGAACATCTGAAAGCTTTATACTTATCCTATTAATCTTCTAAGAAATCACCATCTGAAACTTTCTTTCCTCTGCATCCTTTAGAAGTTCCTTTAGTGCTGGTCTATTTTTTATCTCTTTACCACTTATTCCTCTATCTGAATATACCTTATAAACTGAGTAATTCATTCTATTACACCAATCTCTTAGAAGTCTTTCTTGTTCATCTATACTATATCCTTCTTCTGCTTGTTCTATTGTACTTACTCTACAGTATATAGCAATCTGTTCTATCTTATTTACTTTATCTATATTCATTTTTATTCTCCTATAATCATTAACTTATTTCTACTGAAAATATCGACACTATTGGCACTACGGTTATGACGATATTTTCTATTACAATTATTCTTGGATAGTAAAGGGGGAAAAGGTAGATAAGTAGATAAAAAGTTTTATTTATAAAAAATAACTTTTTATTTTTTAATTTTATTTACCCCTACTACTTTGCCCCCTTTCCCCCCAATCATTTATTACGCTCTTATTATTGGATGCATCTTGCTTCCCCGTTTTTCCCGTAATCCCGTAAGATTTTATTATTGTATTTACTTATTCTGATTATATTTATCTTTTATTATTTATTTTTTATTGAAATAAATTTTTATTAATCTACTTCAATTCTTATTTCATTGTAAGGCTTTAGCCCCCCTATCCCCCGTTACTCTTTCTGAGTCCCAAGTCCTTAGTTCCTATTTCCTAGTTCCAAGTTTCATTATTTTTATGTTTTATCATTTCAATTCTTTTTATTTTTGAGTGAATTTAGATTTTTCCTGTACATATTATATGTTATGACTTATCCTTGATTTCAAGTGGAATTATTGAGCCTAGGATTTCCTATGACTTCAACATCTTATAGTCTTTCATACCTTGTTATCCTAGCTTGTATAGTTATGAAGCTATTATTTACTGATTTTTCTTTATTGCTTACAATCTTATTTAGAAAACATTCAATTTATCCTCTCTTCGCAGTTTTTTATTCCTATGGCTACATTTCTTCACACTTTCCAAAATCTCTGCTTTCTGCTGTGCTATCGTTGCTTTTTAGATATACTTAGATTGATTATAGTTACAGTTTTTCTATTTACACTACGTTCAAGATAAATTACATTTACTTAGATTTCTTCTATTCTTTCTCCTCCTATCTCTTACACGTGTATATGTATGAGTAACTATCTTTTATAGGTATTAACTTTATTACATACTTACCTTCTTCAAGCTCTATGTATACTAGAATTTCTTTATCATATGCTGTACCATTACATAGCTCTACAACTTTATTGAATTCTTCTATTAACGTGAATTAAATATAATTAAGTTCTTGTTGTAACTTCTTTAGGTTTATTAACTTCCTATCATTCATTTCAATTATTAACTCTCTATGATTCCATTGGTTAGACAACCTTCCATCATAGAAGTCGAACCTCATTACTCCAAGAAGTTCTTTGCTATAATATTTAAAATACTTTTCTTTACTTAGCTTATTTATCATTTACTTGAACCTCCTTCAATTAGTATTCTCATGGAAAAAGCATTGTAGAATATTCTCCACTATCTATTACATAAACTTTAATCTCACCTTCTATCTGAATATCTTCTATCTCTATTTCATATGTGCATAAGTATTCAGGAACTTCTTGACTTTGACTTATTACAATATTATTTCCTTCTTTTCTTATCTTGAAAATCTGTAAGTAATCCACTTCAACATTTCCTTCATTCTTCAACTTATCAATCATGCTCCACATTATAAGTTGTAATCTTATATCTACTTCATCATTTACTCCTTTAGTTACATATCTATTGTCTTTCTTAAACATCTTTAGTTCTCTCCTTATCATTACTAGTTTTTATAGTCACCTTTCCACCTCTTACTACACCTACACATAGAATTCTCTTCACTCCCTTTTACCTCCCTACAATAGAAAAAGTCTTAATCACTATCCTTACAGCAATTAAGACTTTTAAAATGTATATTTTCTCTATTGAGTATGTGTACTCTTTTTTCATTATATATTTCCTCCTTCTAAACATAAAAACTCTTACCTGTATATCTAAATACAAGTAAGAGTTTATCTTTTCTTGATTAATAATATATATTTGAATTATCTTTTATACACAATAATTAATCTACACGCAAAATTAAAATTTATAAATTATATTAAAATGAGCCAAACTACTTTTTAACGAATTATATTCAATAAGTCATAGAAGAAGTATTTTCGGTTTCTATTTTTACCATCGCTATATATCACTTTAGCTTCCACTAGTTTAGCTAGATACCCATTTAAAGTGGCAGGTGCAATCTTTATCTTATCTCTAATTAGCTTAGTTGTAAATATAGGGTACTCAAATATTAAATCAATTACTTGAAGTATTCCTGGTGTTCTAATTAACTCTTTAGCTTTATCAGAAATCTTTTCGTAAAGGGAATCAATAGCATCTATCTTTTCTAAATCTTTATCACATTGTTTTATGCAAGATTCTAAGAAGAATTCTACCCATTCTGTAAAATTATTTTTTGCAGTCTGCATATCTTTTAAGTATTGTTCTTTATTATCCTCTTCATCTGTAATAACAACTCTTGTATTATTTAACAATTGATAATATTTAAATTTATCTTTTTCTAAGCTTTCGCTAACAAAGAAATTAGCATTTCTTAAAATCTTTTTATCAAATAAATATAACGGTATTAGTATTCTACCTATTCTACCATTACCATCTAAAAATGGGTGTATTGTCTCAAACTGGGAATGTATTATAGCCAATTTGATTAAATCATTAATATCATCATATTCATTTATATATTTTTCTAAATTACTCATATATTCATCTACTAGTTGAGGTTCTGGTGGCACAAAGGAAGCCGTTTCAATGGTACAACCTTTAGGCCCAATATAGTTTTGTGTAGTTCTAAAATTACCTGGTGATTTATTACCACCTCTCACATTGCCAGACATTAAAATTTCATGAAGTTTTTTTACAAATCTACCGCTAATCGGTAATGTTCTTAGCAAATCTTCTCCAATTTTTAAAGCAGTATAATAATTAATTACCTCAGTTATATCATTTGTAGGATGTTTTTCATCAGCTTTATACTCAAACATTTCATCCATAGTAACCTGAGTACCTTCTATTTTTGTTGATTCCATAGCTTCTTTAAGGGATAATAAATCCATAAGAAGTTCAGATCTTATTTTAGAATTTTTTAGTTTTTCATTATATACAGCTATTTTAGTATTCGCATTTATTAATTTATTAATTATTTTATTTATATCTATTAAATCATCATTAGGTAATATAAATGGAATATATGGATTAGGCATTTCAAACACTCCTTATTTAATTTCATTTTTTATTATAATTATGCTCTTATTATTATAATATATACTATTTGTTTTAAAAGATAAACATTTTTCGTTCTATAATATAAAATATTTTATATTATTTATCCATTTTTCATTTTTATTATAAAAAGCTTTAATAATTAGGTTTTAAATAAAAATTCATTACCTACATCGAAAACTATGATTAAAGAACTTTATATTTTATACAGTATATAACATATTTAATTATCCAAATTTAGTAAAAACCGCACCTATTTATGGTACGGTTCTTTATTCCTTATTCTAAAACAATTATACAATTACTTTTTAAGCTTTTCTTAACATCGATTAATCTTTGATTGCTGGAACCTTTGAACTTTAAACCATCAACCTTTTTATCTTTTTCAAAACGTCCATCCACTAATACATCTATATTTTCAATTAAATCTTTTATATTATTATCTTTTTTCATCTTTTCTAATACATCCTCAAAAGTATATCCTGTATAGCACCAAATATTAAGGCCAGCTTTCTTAAAAGCCTTTGCCATATAAACAAATTCTTCAGCTCTTTCAAGAGGATCTCCTCCACTAAAGGTTATTCCTTTAAGTAGAGGATTATCTAATGCATCTTCTATCAGTTCATCCATATCTAACTCTTCTCCTCCATTAAAATCATGAGTATCTGGATTAAAACATCCCTCACAATTATGTCTACAGCCTTGAGAAAAATATACCCTTCTCATTCCTGGTCCATTAACTAAAGATTCATATGCAATTCCTGCTAGCCTTATTTTCTTTGACATACTTCCGCTTCCTTATCCTTTAAATAACTATAAAAAATTATAATTAACTTAAGCTTTTAACGTAATTTAATCTACCACCAGCTTTTATTACCTGGATTTCCTTTTCTGTTAAATCTATTAATACTTCAAATTCACTATTCTTACTTATATTTTTAACTTTAACACTTCCCTTAGTTAAAGCTTCTTTAATATCATCTATAACCAATTCATCTAATAAATCCACTTTATTATAATCAGCTTCATTCTTAAACTCTAGTGGAACTATTCCATTATTAATTAAATTAGCCTTATGAATTCTAGCAAAGGATTTGGCAATAACACCTCTTACTCCTAGATAAAGTGGTGCTAATGCAGCATGTTCCCTACTAGAGCCTTGACCATAGTTTTCTCCTGCAATGATAAGTCCTCCGCCTAAACTCTTAGCTCTCTTTGGAAACTCAGTATCAACTGTATTAAAACAAAATTGAGATAAATATGGAATATTAGATCTAAATGGTAAAAGTTTTGAATTTGAAGGCATAATATGATCTGTAGTAATATTATCTTCTACCTTTATTAATATCTTTCCCTCTATTTTTTCTCCTAACTCCTTATTTATAGGAAAAGGTTTAATATTAGGCCCTCTCTTTACTTCTACCTTAGTACCATCTTCAGCCGGCTTAAGTATCATTGAATCATCAATAATAAACCTTTCTGGCATATTAACAGATAAATCCATCTTTAACTCTCTTGGATCTGTAAGTACACCTTTAATTGCAGAAACTGCAGCAGTTTCAGGGCTTACAAGATAAACTTTTGCTGATAATGTTCCACTTCTTCCATAGAAATTCCTATTAAAAGTTCTAAGTGATACACCATTAGTACCAGGTGCCTGTCCCATTCCTATGCAAGGTCCACATCCATTTTCCAATATTCTTGCACCTGAACTTATTATATCAGCAAGTGCTCCATTCCTTGCTATCATCTCCATTACTTGTCTTGAACCTGGAGCTATTACAAGACTTACATCTGGATGAACCTTTTTTCCTTTTAATATCTTAGCTACCTTCATTAAATCTTCATAAGAAGAATTTGTGCAACTTCCTATGGCAACTTGATCTACCTTAATTTTTCCTATTTCATTTACCTTTTTCACATTATCAGGACTATGAGGCATTGCAGCTAATGGTTCTAAAGTATTAAGATCAATTGTTATCTCCTCATCATAAACAGCATCTTCATCTGCTTTAAATTCAAACCAATCCTGTTGACGCCCTTGAGCCTTAAAGAACTCTAAAGTCCTTTCATCACTAGGAAATATTGATGTGGTTGCCCCAAGCTCTGCTCCCATATTAGTTATGGTTGCTCTTTGTGGAACTGAAAGGTTTTTGATTCCTTCACCTCCATATTCGAATATTCTAGAAACTCCACCTTTAACAGTAAGCCTTCTCAAAACTTCTAAAATTACATCTTTTCCTGTAACCATATGTTTAAAATTACCTATGACATTTACTTTACATACCTTAGGAACATTTATATAATATGCTCCACCTGCCATAGCTAAGGCAACATCAAGACCACCTGCACCCATAGCAAGCATCCCCACCGCACCAGCAGTTGGTGTATGACTATCTGAACCAATTAATGTTTCCCCTGGCACTGCAAATCTTTCTAAAAATACTTGATGACACACTCCATTTCCTGGTTTAGAAAAATATACTCCATGCTTAGATGCTACAGTTTTTATAAACTCATGATCATCTGCATTTTCAAAGCCTTGCTGTAACATATTATGATCTATAAAAGCCACTGATCTTTTAGTTTTAACTTTATCTATCCCCATAACTTCTAATTGCAGATATGCCATTGTCCCTGTTGAATCCTGTGTAAGAGTTTCATCAATTTTAATACCAATATAGCTACCCTTTCTCAATTGACCTTCAACAATATGGTTGCTTAAAATCTTTTCTACCAAATTATTTCCCAATGATAATCTCCTCCCTTCTATTCTCTCTATTATTTATTATTCCTTTTCTTTATATTGCTTATAAAGACTTACAAGCTCTTTATCAAAAAGACTTCTTTTTAATCTAACAGTAGTTGCTCTTACCAAGCTAAGTATATCTTTCGCTTCAGCATCTGAAAGTTTTATATCATATTCTTTAAATTTATTTACTATAGCTGCTTTTCCTGAATGTTTTCCTATGACAATTTGCCTTTCAAGTCCTACCACCGCTGGATCATAAGCTTCATAATTCATTGGATTCTTAATAGTTCCATCGGCATGTATGCCTGATTCATGCACAAAAGTATTTTCTCCTACTATGGCCTTCCATTTTGGTAAAAATCGCCCAGAAGCCCTGGATACATACTCTGATACTTCTTTAAATTTTCTAGTATCAATATCTGTCTTATAACCATAAACATAAATTAAAGCCATTAATACTTCCTCTAAAGCAGCATTACCAGCTCTTTCACCAAGACCATTTACTGTTACTCCAACATGATTAGCACCACCCATAAGACCAGCTATAGCATTGGCAGTAGCCATTCCAAAATCATTATGAGTATGCATTTCAATATCAAATTTTGTTTTATCATATAAATACCAAATTTCATCCCTTAATTTAAAAGGTTCCATAATACCTACAGTATCGCAATATCTAAACCTATCTGCACCTGCTTTCTTTGCAGCATTAATAAATTCCACTAAAAATTCTCTATCAGCTCTTGATGCATCTTCCCCATTAACAGATACATACAATCCGTTTTTCTTAGCATATTCCACTGATTTAATCATATTTTCAAGCACCCACTGCCTTGATGTTCTAAGCTTATGCTTAATATGAATATCAGAAACAGATATGGAAATAGCCACTGCATCAACATCACAATCAATAGATTGCTCTATATCAGAAGTAACAGCTCTATTCCATGCCATTATACTCTTTGCATTGCTACTATTTCTATTCCTTTTCACTATTGATTTTATTGCTTCCTTTTCATCTCCACCCATGGTTGGAATACCAACTTCTAATTGATCTACTCCTAAATCTCTTAACATAGATGCAATGATAATTTTTTCCTCATTAGCAAATACAACACCTGCTGTCTGTTCCCCATCACGCAATGTAGTATCCACTATCTTTACTTGTATATCATTTATAGGATCTTTAATTGCCATGTTATAGCCCCCTTTTATTTTAATTCCAATTTTACCATTTTATTACTATAACTTCAATGTAATATTTCTTTTTTAAAATAAAACTAAAGGCACTAATTTTCATTAATCTTAAATTTAAGACTTTTAAAAATTAATGCCTTTATTTATATATTTATATAACACCATAATTATTCATATTGCTGCCTGTATGGGAACATCTATCTGCTCTTTCTTCAAACTTTCCTGGACCAAATCTTTCATCTAAGCTTAAGTATCCAGTAACTCTTGATATACCTTGAATATCTATACTATTACATTTTGGACATTTCTTTTCATTGCTATTTATACTACTTCCACAATTCTTACAGTATCTTATATGAAAATTTATTCCTATATAACTTATATTAGTATTTTTATATGCATAATTAATGATATCCATAATCTGCTCTCCTGTTGGTGAATCATCTACTTCAATATATGAAATATGACCTGCATTGCAAAGCTTATGATAAGGTGCTTCAATATCTATCTTTTTCTTTATTGAAATAGGAAACTTTACAGGAATATGATAACTATTAGTATAATACTCTTTATCCGTAACCCCCTTAATTATACCAAACATCTTTTGATCCTTCTTAATAAACTTACCACTTAACCCTTCAGCTGGTGTGGCATAACAACTCCAATTAAGACTTGTTTCCTGTGAAAATTTATCAGTATATTGTCTTATAAAGGTAACAATTCTCACACCAAGCTCTCTAGCTTCATCATTTTCACCATGATGCTTTCCTATTAAAGCTGTAAGTGCTTCTGCTAACCCTATGAATCCAATGCCCCATGTGCCTTGTCTTAAAATAGGCTCAATTGAATCCTCTTCTTCTAGATTTTCTGCTCCCTTCATCAGCTTTTGACCAGCCACAAAAGGAAGATCCTTTACTCTTAACTTTTTAAGAATGCCATATCTATGAAGTAATGATTCTTTTGCTAATATTAATCTACTTTTTAATATTTCAAAAAATTTATCTATATCACCTTTTGCTTCAATTCCTATTCTAGGAAGGTTAATGGTCACTGGTGCTATATTTCCTCTACCTTTGCATCCTGGTTCTCCATTAATATTTTTCATTACATATGTCCTGCATCCCATGGTTGCTGGCATATATCCCTTATCGTAGTATTCCTTATTAAAATCAGCATCAATATTCATAAATGTTGGGTTCATTCTCTTTGCTGCTACTTGGCAAGCTAATTTATAAAGATAATAATATTCATCTTCCGGTTCTCTATTTACTCCTTCTTTTACTCTAAAGATTATATTAGGAAAAATAGGCTGTTCTCCCTTTCCTAAACCTTTTTCATATTCTTGTAAAAATATCTCACATATCATTGCTGCATCTTTATCTTTAGGTATCCCTAAATTTATAGAAGAAAAAGGGACTTGTGACATTTTCGTTCTTACCCGTAAGCTTTTTATCTTACGCTCTGGAGGTTTCCCTCATCATATAGCTATCCCTCTTATAATCACTATATTACTATTAGTCTATTCTAATCCAGATTAGCATATATTTTTATCCTTTTCTTTCAACCATAGGATAACGAAGACTCTTGGGAGTATTTTTGCTATCATATCGCTCAACTCCTATGCGTTACAAGGAATTGTGATTCAATCCCTCTCGGTATTAACATATATTTTATAACATGAATCGTATTTTCTTTTTAAATAAATAGTTGCATCGTTATACATATATTCTCTTAAGCTTTCAACATCTTTATTTGATGAATACAGTAACATACTACAACCAATTCTTTCTACAACTTTATTTATTCGTGTTCCAATTTCACTATTTAAGATAATATTTAAATTATCTAAAAATTCATAGTTAGATACAAATCCAATACATTTTCTTGATCCTTTTCTTTTACCATGTGATGTTGTATTAGTGCACCATCCATCTCCATCAAAGAACCCTCGAATAAAATGTCTCATCATATCTTGATTTATATTAGGAATTATTTCATGCTTAGTTTTGTTAGGTATAACACCTAACTTACCTAAATCATTAAACATCTTACATGTCTAATAGTTTTTTCTGACTCACATTTCCTTTCCTCCAATTCCTGTATCAAATACTTAGTCTTTACCGATTTTCCTCATTTATACTCTAAAATCTACAATGGTGTTTGATTTTAGACGGCCCACTATTGACCTGCACGGCTATGCATGGTATTTAAATTATATACAATTCCCTGCATAGCTTGATGAACTCTCATCTTTAATCTTTCTTCTACAATATTTTCTATTCTTTCTTCTTCAATACCAAGAGCTTCTAACTCGCTTCTTATTTCCTGTCTGGTAGGATCAATAAAAATAGACATATCATTATCAAAATCTGGGTGTGCTTGACCTCCAAACATGTCATTCTGGCTTGACTGCAACAAAATACAAGATAATTCTGCTGCTGTTTCTATTCTTTTAGGTTTATTTATAGTTCCATAGCCTGTATTAAACCCATTTTCCAAAATCTCTTTAGTAGGAATATGAAGACAATTTATACTTAAATTATAAGAATCCAAGTCATGAAAATAAAGCTCACCATTTTCATGAGCTTTTGCTAAATGCTTAGGCATATTGGCTAAATTATGCCACTTATTTGATTCTGATGCTATTCTTAAAAGCTTTGACGAAAAGTTATTTCCTATATTAGCATTGTCTCTATCAGTTTCCACGCCAATTCTATTAATAGCTTTCATTAAATCAGATTTTGTATCCCTCACTCGTGTTCTATCCATCCTATATATAGAATACGCCCTTTGAATTTCATTATAGCCTTCATCTATTAAAGTTTTTTCAATTAAATTTTGAATTTCTTCCACAGTTATGTTTACTTTTTCAGATTTAGCTATCTCTCCGCATACTTTTTCCGTTATATTGATAATTTCATTATCACTTAATGTTTTTGAAACTTCCTTACTAGCTTTTCCTATGGCATTACTTATTTTATCTTTGTTAAACACTACTTCCCTTCCATCTCTTTTTACTACATATTGCATTCATCTGTCTCCTTCCCACTATATATTGTGTTTATTCTTAATTATACCCCTTTATATTATTCATCTCAAAGCTCAATTATACCCCCATATTATTCCATTAAATAATTTGTATTTACTTATCTTTAATTTCCTCTCATTTTCTAAAAAAATTTTAATATATGATATTATGCTTTATTTTTACTTGCATACATTAATCTAACTATATCAGTATTGATAATGTTTATAATTATCAGTATTGATAACTATATCGTTTGTGATATAATAAAGTTAATAAATTTCGTTTAGGAGGATTAAAATGCAAAAAATTGCTATAATAACTGATAGTGCATCTGATATCCCATTAGAGGTTATAAAAGAAAAAAACATTAATTTATTACCACTTAGAATAATCTACTCTCATGGAGATTACCAAGATAAATTAGACATTACACCAGAGGAAATATACTTAAATTTAGATAAAGAAATTCCAACAACTTCACTTCCAAGTGCACAGACTATGGATGATATTCTTAATAAATTAGAATCTGAAGGCTATACTCATGTTATTGCCATATGTATTTCAGGCGGTCTTTCTGGAACATGCAATTCCTTAAGATTAATCTTAGAAGACCATCCAAAGTTGACATCATATGTATATGACACTAAAATTCTTGCTTATCCTGAAGGAGAAGTTGTCTTAGAAGCAGTTAAACTTGTTGAGACTGGTAAAAGCTTTGAAGAAATAGTTGAAGCACTACCTAAAATCAGAGAAAGAATAACTGGTTTCTATACTGTTAATACTTTAGAATACTTACAAAAGGGTGGTAGAATTGGTAAAGTTGCAGGTACAATTGGTGAATTATTAAACCTAAAGCCTATAATCACTACTGATGAAACAGGAGTATACTATACTATATGTAAAGCTAGAGGAAGAAAGCAAGCCCTTTCAAAAATGACTGATCTTCTAAAAGAAAAACTTGCTATAGGAAAATGTGAAGTTACCGTATTAGAATGTGCTTGTAAAGAAGAAGCAACAAAGTTTATGGAACAACTTGCAAAGCTTCCAAATGTAGAAAATATAAAGCTAAATGTTCTTAGTCCAGCATTAGGAATACATGGTGGTCCAGGGTTATTAGGACTTTCTGTAAAACTTGTAGAGTAAAACATTATGGATGATTTTAAAAATATTATTGATATAAAAGCAGAAGAAAAAAAGCTCTATGAAGAATATAAAGCAAAGGTGGCCGAACTAAAAAAAGTTCAAAAAGAAAAAGAAGCTGTAGGTCAGGTTTTTACCAAAGGTCTACTTCCAATCTATGTTTTATTTATTCTTCATCTAAACCCTTCCAATGGCAATGATATTTCCAATAAAATATCTAAAAGGACTTCTAATCTTTGGGCTCCAAGTACTGGAGGAATTTATCCACTTTTAAAAAAGCTTGAGAAGGACGGATTGGTAATCGGCAAGTGGGATGATCCTAAGAAGAAGTTCCAAAAAATTTACTACCTTACTGATTTAGGCGAAAAGGAATTTCAGCATAGAAGACACTTATTAAAACCAAGAATTGAAGAATCATTAAAAGTATTTCAAATTGTTTATAAAGATTTATATCTATAAATATACAAGTAAGAATAGCCTTACTTGTATATTTTTTTTTATTTTACATATACTAAGTAAAATTATTAAGGTGGTGTAGTGATGAAAGGTTTAATATTAGATTATAACCATTCTGAGGCCTTCATTTTGTTAGAAGATGATTCAGTAAGCACAGTTCCAATAAACTCCTTACCTACATTATTACCTATAGGAAGTAATATAAATTTATCTACTTTAAATAACTGTAATAATTTAAAATACCATCCTCTACATAAATCTGAAGACTTTTTTTAATAGTATAAAATTTTCTTTATAAAGCAAAAAAGATGCATCAAGCATCTTTTTTTTATTCTACTGTTATTGCATTAACTGGACAGCTTGATTCAGCTTCTTTAGCCTCATCTTCTACTTCTGAAGGCACCTCATCAACATAAGCAGCTGCTTTTCCATCATCCTCTAATACAAACACAGCTTCACATATAGATGGACATAATCCACAACCTATACATGTATCTTTATCAACATGAGCTTTCATATAAATCATCCTTTCTACATACTTATAATAATATTATTTACTCATTCACTAAAAATATGTATTAAAAAATTATTACCAATTTGATGGTTTTACATTTGGCTCACTAATTGAAATATTCCATTTCTTATATTCATACTGTGCCACTACATAATAAGTTTCTTCAGTATTTTCTCGTTTATTATTTACTGTTATAGCTGTCTTATAAACTAATGTATCATATCCCCTATTCTTTACAGTAATCACTACATCATAACCTGCCGTAGTGGTTTGAACTAATTCTACATTAGAAATTATCTTTTCTGCATCTGAAGTAAAATCTTTTAAATCATTAGAAAAAATATATTTTAAACAGTCTGCATCACTTTTTATATTTATACCTATTTTATAATCCTTATCCTTTAATGAAGGTTCAATCTTCTTTAAAACTTCTAATATTGGTTTATAATAAATATAATTAAATTCCTTAGGCTTTCTAATAAATGATAAATTCTGTATTATAACTTCATCTATTCTATTAGAAACGGTATAAACATCCGTATCATTATAGAAATTACCACTCTCACTGCCTACCACATAATAGAATTTTTTAACTTCATCACCTAAATCAAATTCAAATATATAATCTGGCTCTAAGTTTGACTTTTCTGTACTTTTTTGTGCCTTAGAAAGTAAGTTATACATTGTATTTTTTGCTGATCCTTCAGTAACAATAAACTTAAATCCTAAATCTCTCATACTTTGAATACTTATTTGTTCTACATTTTCAGAATCTAAATACTGAAAATAATCTGTCTTCCATCCTAGTTTCTTCTCTATATTTTCTACTACACTACAACCTGAAAATGTAGTTATTATACCTATTAATACTACAGTCAAGCAGCTAAGCTTAATACTTTTTAACATTTCATCTCTCCTTCCAATACTTTTTTTCAAATAATTAGGAGGCGATAAGCCCCCTCCCAATTATTAAAAATTATAATACTTTCTGCTATCATTAGCAATTTAAATATTTACATGACCTTATTATTTATGAACTCACTAATTAATATAAGTACAATCATTCTACTTTATTGCATAGGAACTACAACTGTAGAATTCTTAAAGTCATAGAACATTAGCCAGCAACCTATGTCTGTATCTGAATCCTTAGCAACCCATGTGACAAATCCTGTTCTTCCATCATATGGCTGTTCATCTTTATCTTTCTTTCCAGGAATAGCATAAATTATATATTTTAAATTTCCATTAAAATCGCATTTATATCCTAATTTAAAATAATTATACTTCTTAATATAAGGATAATAGTTAAGCATTGGATAATAAACTAATGTATATTTATTGTAATTGGACATATTACACATTTCATATAAATCATGTACAGGAACCTTATACCATTTACAGTATTTAAGTTCATCATAGCCTTCATCTTCTTCAAAGCCTTCTGCAATGGATTCAAAATACTCACCGATAGTTCCTCTTATCTTACTATTTCTTGGATTAAATTCTTTACTTTCTTCTATGAGCTCTTCATAATCCTCAAACTTTCCTCTAAGATTTTCTTTTGGATGGTCTGTTTGAATATTTTCTTCTATAGTTGCCTGTAATTTAACTTTTTCAGTCTTCTCTTCCCTAGAAGCCTCCACTTCTTCTAGTGATTCTTCCCTCTTTTCTTCAGCAAACTCTTCTTCTCTATCTTTTTCTTCAACGGATTCAACTCTCTTTTCTTCTTCAACCTTTAGTGAACCTTCATTTATTGAGTTTATTTCTTCATTAACTACTTCTTCCCTATCTTCACATTTATCCTTCTTTTCTTTTTTATCATGCTTCTTTTGTTCTTTATAATGTATTTTCTTTTCTAATTCTTTATCACTTTTAGCCTTTATTACTTTATAACTCTTCCAATCCTCACAAGGTTGTTGTCCATTTAAAAATCCACACATAATAAAAATCGGAACACCATCTTTATATTTACCTATGGCTGCTCCAGAAATCTTATCTAAAGAAAGCTCTATTCCAGCAATGTTATCAACATTATATTCTTTAGTATAATCTGCTTTTCCAGCAATGCTTACATCTAACTTACCTAAATCTACTATTTGCTTGTTATCTTTCTTATCACATATAAGCATCATATTGTATTTATCTTCATCTTTTCTGAGGTTTTGAGCATAAAAAGATATTTTACATATATCTCCCTTTGCTTCAATCTTTGCATACCCTGACAGTGATTTATCATTGGCACTAGCATATCCACGTTCATCTTCCTGCAAAATAATGAAGTTTCTATATAGCCTGCTATTACTAGCCATCTCTTAAAACCTCCAAGTTAAAATAATTCCCTATATTATATGCTTACTATAAACAGATATGTTCTCAATACATGAAAATTAAAGCTATGCTAATTAATTAAGTCACTTCGCTAATTTATGGCGACTTAACTAAGTGCATTAGTGAAATGATATGCACTATTTAACTAATAAAAATAATAGGCTATGACAAAGTATCGTCATAGCCTATTATTTTTATTTCATTCTGCTATATATAGCATCTGCTAATGCTGCAAATTCCTCTATAGATAAAGTTTCTCCTCTTCTCTTAGGGTCAACATTTGCTTCACTAAATGCTTCTTCCAACTTTTCTTTAGGAAGTCCTATATTTTTAACACCATTCCATAATGTCTTTCTTCTCATATTAAACGCATTTCTAATAATATCAAAGAATAATTTTTCATTTTGTACTTCTACTCTTGGATTATCTAGCTTTTCTAATCTTATTACGATAGAATCAACCTTTGGTCTTGGTATGAAGCAAGCTGGAGGTACTTTTCTTACTATTTCAGTATTGCAATAATATTGAACTAGTAAAGATAATGCACCATAATCCTTATTACCCGGTTCTGCTGCCATTCTTTCTGCTACTTCCTTTTGAATCATTATAGTTAATGACTTAAAGTTATATTTTTCCTTAAGCAGTTTTACAATAATTGGAGTTGTTACATAGTAAGGAAGGTTAGCAACTAGCTTAACACTTTGCTCATCCCCTATTATTTCATTGAAATCAACTTTTAAAGCATCATTATGTATTAATGTAAAGTTTTGATTATCTCCTAACTCTTGACTTAGTATAGGAATTAAATCATTATCTAACTCTATAGCAACAACTCTTTTAGCTGTATTTAATAATTGTGCTGTTAATGTTCCAACTCCTGGACCTATTTCAATAACTAAATCATCTTTGCATACTTCAGCACCACTAACTATATCTCTTGGAACTGAATCATCAATTAAAAAGTTTTGACCTAAACTTTTTGAAAACTTAAAATTATATTTTTTTACCAGTTCTGCTGTCTTTATGTTCTTTATGTCCATATTATTTTCCCTCTTCAATTTGTTTTTCTACTTTATTTATGGCTTTAATGAATTCTTCTTTAGTAACGCCATAATTATTTAATCTTGAAAGCATTTGGCTAGCATTACCATAACCTAAACCTAGTTCCTTACCTAATTTCATTCTTCTTTCTTTAGAACGAGCATCTCCATTTAATTTAAAGTAAAACATATCTTGCGCATCAAATATAGGCTCTTTATCTTCCTCTGATACCTTTGCTCTTTCTAGAGCTTCCCTAATTACTTCTGGTGATGCATTTTCAACACCTATATCATCACCTTTAATTCCATCTTCTTGTGCTATATAAGCATGTTTTATACCTTTTACACGTTTAGATATTATGCTTCTTATTTTCTCTCCTGCAAAATCAGGATCTGTTAAGACTATAACACCTTTTCTTTTTTGAGCTTCCTTAATTCTTTCAATGACTTTTGCATTAATTCCAAAACCACCTACAGCAATAAGCTCTGCATCTACAGCTTGTTTTACAGCTGTTATATCATCTCTTCCTTCCACTACAATAACTTCTTTAATCAAAGCGTAATTCCCCTTTTCTCCTTATATCTCTTCTATTAATTTATCCCTATATATCAATTATGTCAAACCCTTTTAAAAAAAGTACATGTTCGCCTCAACTAAAAAAAGATGGTTTTTTAACCATCTTTTTCCTACCACTCTCCAGGATAAGCTACAATATAAACTGGTACATTATATTGTCTTCCCCAGCTAATAGCATCACTATTTGAGTTAACATATACATCTATAATGTTACCTTGAATAGCTCCACCAGTATCTGATGCTATAGCTTTTCCATAGCCATCAACATATACTAAAGCTCCTAAAGGTATTACACTTGGATCTACTGAAATTGTACTTAACCCACTTGGATTATATGTTGGCACCGAACCTGTTGCTGTCAAACCTCCACCTGTATATGCTGTAGCTTGACAGTATAAAACATCTTTATATGTTCCTGTTTCTCCACTTCTACTTGCATATACTTTAGCTGTTCCCTGTAATACAATTTCAGTAACTGCTTCCTTTAATACCTTAGAACTTATTTGTTCTCTTGAAACCTCTTTACCATTCTTTTTTGTAACTTTATAAGTGACTTCTACTTGACCTTCTTCACCTGATTGTTTTACCTTTGTAGTATTAACTTCCATAGTATTATCATTTTCTGTTAAAGTATCATATGCAATAGTATCAGTTGATACCTCATTTAATACTTCTACATCTACCAATTGAATTGAAAGGTTATCCTTAATTTTTGTATCAAGGCTTGGATTAACTTCATCCTCATACTTATCAAATTTAATATTTTCCGCTTTAAGTTTCTCACTTTCAGCTTCAAGCATAGCACCAATAGTTGGCTCTGCTGTCATTATTGATATTGTCTTATCCTTTGATACTATTTCCACATTAACTGCTTTTCTTACTTCTATTACTTCATCTTTAACTAATTTCTTTTCTAAAGCTGGTTCAACCTTATCCTTAGAGCCTAACTCAATCCCTACTTGCTTTAGAGCATCTTTAATAGTCCTTTTATATGTGACAAATATTTGTTCATTTCCATCTACGTTTATTGTTACAGTTTTTCTTGCATTAGCTACTACACATATTGACATAACACTTATAACGAAAAGTGGTGTAGCAATTGCTAATATTTTTTTTGCCTTAGGACCATTAGAAAAATTGTTTTTAAGGTATTCCTTACATTTTTCCATCATCTTTTTCAACCTCCTTTGGCAAGAGCGTCTTTTGAATTATATTATAGAACCTAACTTTTTGTCAAATTCAGCATCTTACCGCTTAATAAACTGTTAATGAACCACACTGCGTCATAAAAAATATTAATAATAAAAATAATAGTTTGTACACAGCTTATAAGTAAATACAGTAAACTAAAATTGGGATTTTTTGTAATATACTCTTCTATTTTACTTTATTTAGTATTCCTAATCAAATTACTAAAATTACTATTTACAGCCATATTCACTTCTTTCGGATCAATTCCCTTTATTTGGGAAATTTGTTCTATTATATGTTCAATATAGTCTGATTTATTTCTTTTTCCTCTATAAGGTGTAGGAGCCATATAAGGACAGTCAGTTTCAACCAATAATCTTTCTAATGGTATAGCTTCCACTACTTCACATATCTTTCTAGCATTTTTAAAAGTAACAACACCAGTAATGCCAATATAATAACCAATCTTTACACACTCTCTGGCAAATTCAACACTACCTGAAAAACAATGAACTACTCCTTTAACATTAGGAAAACTCTTCATAATTTCCAAGGTGTCTGCATGTGCATCCCTATCATGAATAACCACTGGAAGATTTAATTCTTCTGCCAACCTCATTTGTTCTCTAAAGACGAATTTTTGAACTTCTCTATCAGGATTTTCATCCCAATAATAATCTAAACCAATTTCTCCAATGGCTAATATTTTTTTATTTGATTTAACTTTTGAAATAATATCTGCTCTAACTTCTTCATTATAATCATCTGCATCGCTAGGATGAATGCCTAATGCTCCATATATAAAATCGTATTCTAATGTTAAATTATTTGTAGTTTCTATACTCTTCTTTGAGCAAGCTATATTCATCAACTGTTCTACACCAGCTTCTTTTATTTGCTTTAATACCTCTGCCCTATCTTCATCATATGCTTCATCATCATAATGAGCATGTGTATCAATAATTCTATATTTATTTTCCATAATTTCCTCCAAAATTTTCATATTTTTTTAGTAAATAATTCTTAATGTTTTCGAAAGCTTTTATTCATATATTATTCGCTTATTTGACACCATATTGACACATAATTACCTTATTATAATACTTGTAAAGTAGTTAAAGCATTATTATTTACCCCTAAAACCATCTTTTTATAGTTGGTCCTAGAGCTATTCGTCCCCCAAATGTAATAGCTCTAGGTTTTTTTATGCTCTTTTTTCTTTTAATATACTTACTTCTTCTATGGCTCTTTTCTTATCAATCCTATTAAATAATATATCTATTTCATCAATTTTAATATTATTTTGTTCAGTGTAACTCCAAATAGGTTCTTCTATTTTAAGCGATTTTCTTATTTTTTCACAGGTATTTGGTATAAAGGGTTCTAATAAATTAGATAAATTCACTATTATCTGTAAGCAATTATATATAATCTCACTACATTTTGTTGGATTAGTATTTATAAGAGACCATACATTTGATGAATCAAAATATTTGCTATACTTTCTACAGAAATTCATCACTAAGGTAAGTGCCTCCTTGAAATATCCCTCTTCAATATTATCTCCCACTTGAAAATACAGATTAAACATTTCTTCTTTTAATTCTTTGCTAATCTTTCCATTAGGTATTCTTCCATTATATTTTTTATTAATAAAAGAAATAACTTTACTTGTAAAGCCTCCTAAATTTGATGCTAAATCATGATTATTAACGTTTATATAATCTCTCCAGGTAAAATCAGTATCTCTTTCTTCAGGTGAATTTAAAGCTAAATAATATCTAAAGCTATCTATATTATAATTCTTAGCTATATAATCAGCCCATATAGCCCAGTTCTTTGCTGATGAGAAAGATTTTCCCTCCAACTTTAAATACTCACTTGATATAATTCTTAAATTTGGATTCTTTATTCCTAATCCTAATAAAATAGCTGGGAAAATTACTGTATGGAATGGTATATTATCTTTACCATGGACAAAATAAATTCTAGAATCATCACCTTGCCAATACTCTCGCCAATCTTCATTTCTTCCTTCAATACATTTCATACTAGCTGTAAGATATCCCATGACAGCTTCAATCCACACGAATATCCTCTTATCTTCATACCCTTCTAAAGGTACATGGACACCCCAATTAAAATCTCTTGTTACTGCCTTATCTCTAAGACCTTCATCTAAATACCTCTTAACTATGTTTTGTGCATTCTTTCTCCAACCATTTTGCCTTATATACATACGCTTAACATAATTTTCAAATTTAGATAAGGTGAAAAATAAATGTTTTGTTTTCCTTGCTACGGGCTTTTCTCCGCAAATTCCACAAATTTTATCTTTTACTTCATGAGATTCAAATTGTGCCCTACATTTACTGCAAGCATATCCATGAGCTTTTTCACCACAGATAGGACATAATCCTTCAATATTCTTATCATCTAAATAACAATTGCACTTTTCACAAAAAGTCTGTTCAACTTCCTTTTCATAAATATAACCTTTATCATATAAATCTAAAATGAACTCTTTAACTTTATCTTCATGATATTGAGTATGTGTTTTTTCAAAAATATCAAAAGAGAATCCTAAGGTCTTAAAACATTTCTTAAATTCATTGTGATATTTTTCCACTGCTTCTAAAGGAGTTATGCCTTCCTCTTCAGCCTTAGCTTTTACAGCAGTACCATGACAATCTGTACCTGAAAGAAAAATAACATCATCTCCCATCATCCTATGATATCTAGCTAAAATATCTCCTGGAAGTAATACTGCTATTCTTCCTAAATGAAGTGGTCCATTGGCATATGGCCATGCATTGCCTATTAATATATTCATAAACTACCCCTCTTATCAATTTTAAAAATAAGGTGCTGAGCATGCTCAACACCTTGTTTTAATTATCTAACTTGGCTTCCTGTTGGTAATTCACCCGGATTTACTAAAGTTAATATGCTATCATCATCTGTTGATGCTGCTAGGATCATTCCTTGAGATAATTCTCCTCTTAATTTAACTGGCTTTAGGTTAGCAACAAGAACTACATACTTACCAACTAATTCTTCTGGCTTGTAATGTACTGCTATTCCTGATACCACTTGTCTTTCTTCACCATTTAAATCAACTTTTAATTTTAATAACTTTTTAGCTCCTTTAATTGGCTCACAAGCAAGAACTTTTACAACTCTTAAATCTATCTTTGAAAAATCATCTATTGTGATTTCTTCCTTTATAGGTTGCATTTTATATTCTTCCTTTGGCTTATTAGCTTCTATTGCAGCTAATCTTAAAGCTTCTAATTCCTCTAATTTCTTTTCAACATCTATTCTAGGGAATAATGCTTCTCCTTTTGAAACTTTAGTTCCTGGAGTAGTTCCATCAAATCCACTTAAGGATTCAAATGACTTTGTAGTTATATTTAATTGTGCATCTATCTTTTCACTTGTTGAAGGTAAAAATGCTGATAATAATACAGAAGAGAATCTTAAACTTTCTACTAAGTTATATAAAACTGTTCCAAGTCTTTCTTTCTTTTCTTCATCCTTAGCTAAAATCCAAGGAGTTGTCTCATCTATATATTTATTGGCTCTTCCTATAAGCTCAAATATATGCTCTAATGCTTCTGGAATTCTTAATTCATCTATTGAAGCTGAAACTTTTTTAGGAGTTTCTAATGCTAATGTGATAAGTTCATCATCAATTGATTCTTTAGCAAGTGGTGCTGGAATTTCTCCATCAAAGTATTTTTCAACCATTGCAACTGTTCTTGAAAGAAGATTTCCTAGGTCATTACATAAATCTGAGTTTATCTTCTTGATGAATATTTCATTATTAAATAATCCATCTGCTCCAAATGGGATTTCTCTTAATAAATAATATCTTACAGCATCAACTCCAAAGTTTTCCACTAAAGTAACTGGATCTACTACATTGCCTTTTGACTTTGACATCTTTCCACCATCTACAAGTAACCATCCGTGACCAAATACTTGTTTTGGTAATTCAAGACCTAATGCCATTAACATTATTGGCCAATAAATAGTATGGAATCTTAATATGTCTTTACCTATTAAATGAACATCTGCTGGCCAGAATTTTTTGAATAACTCATCATTATCACTCCCATACCCTAAAGCAGAAATATAGTTTGATAATGCATCTATCCAAACATAAACTACATGTCCTTCATCAAATGTTACAGGAACTCCCCAGTTAAAGCTTGTTCTTGATACACATAGATCTTGTAAACCTGGTTTTAAAAAGTTATTAACCATTTCATTTTTTCTTGATTCTGGTTGTATAAATTCTGGATGAGATTCAATGTATTCCATTAATCTATCAGCATATTTGCTCATTCTAAAGAAGTATGCTTCTTCCTTTGATGCTTCTACTGGTCTGCCACAATCAGGACAGTTTCCATCTACTAATTGAGTTTCAGTCCAAAATGATTCACATGGAGTACAGTATAATCCTTCATATGAAGATTTATATATATCTCCTTGATCATATAATTGCTTAAATATCTTTTGAACTGTTTCTTTATGATAATCATCAGTGGTTCTGATAAATTTATCATAGCTTATGTTCATCATAGTCCATAAATCTTTGATTCCAGCAACAATTTCATCAACGTGCTCTTTTGGTGTTATTCCCTTTTCTTCAGCGATTCTTTGAATCTTTTGTCCATGTTCATCTGTTCCTGTTAAGAACATTACATCATATCCTGTTAATCTCTTATATCTTGCTATGGCATCAGCTGCTACAGTTGTATATGTATTACCAATGTGTAGCTTAGTTGATGGATAATAAATTGGTGTAGTTATATAGTAAGGTTTTTTACACATATCTATTCCTCCTAAAAAATAATTATATAAAAAAAGTCTCTATATAGGCTGTTTTACCCATATAGAGACGTTATATACGTGTTACCACTCTATTTTAAACTTATTTCACAATAAATTTCTCATTAAGTGAATATCTTCACTTTGCAATATAACGGTTGCACCCGTACCATCTTACTTAAACTTTCAGATGATCTGCTCCAAGTCCATCTTCATATAATTTTAATGCACTGGTTTCCACCATCTCCAGCTCTCTTTAGCAATTAATTATACTACTCTTCTCTTCTATACATTTATCAATTTTATGATATTATAAAATAAAAAAACTGTCAAATTTTATATACTTATACCTCTATATTTTTGTTTTTTATTTGTTATAATAATAACATGAAAGGATGTATACAATGAATTATTTTAAATTACCTAAAGTAGGCCTTAGAACTTTCAAATCAGGACTTGCTGTTTTTCTATGTCTACTTTTAATTCCTAATGAACCATTTTTCTCTTGCCTTACAGCAGTTATTTGTTTAGGTGATACTGTTACAAATTCTGTTCGCACAGGCATAAATCGTGGCGTTGGAACTATAATTGGGGCATTTTCTGGATTATTATTCTTATTAATATTTAGATTTTTAGAAAATCATATTTCAAATACATATATCTCTAAATTGATAATCTATATGTTAATTGGTCTTGGTATAATTATTATGATATCACTATGTAATAAAATTAAAAGACCTGGTGCAATTAATATCACATGCATAGCATTCCTTGGAGTAACTACTGCTCATGCTTACTCTGATCCAATATATTATGCATTAAATAGATCTTTTGAAACAATTCTTGGAATAATAATCTCTATATTGGTAAATACACTTATTAATCCACCACCACATAAATAATTAAACAGTGCATATCACTTCGCTTGTTTACTAGTTAAATTTTTATATACAAGTATATAAAAATCAAAATATTTAATTTAAAAAGATTTCCAACAGAATTGCCCCTAATAATTCTGTTAGAAATCTTTTTTATTTGCTCCTATATTTAATGCCCTATTTTTTATTATGCTTGCTTACTCTTCTTCTACTTTCTTACCAAATATCATTACTCCTATAAACAATGCTACACAAGACATTGGTAATACTATATATATTGGAAGTCCAAATCCTGCTGGAATATATCCAAATAGTATAGTTATTGCAGCTACAAATAATGCATACCACATTTGTGTCTTAACATGATCTATATGACTACATCCAGCTCCCATTGACGAAAGTATTGTTGTATCTGATATTGGAGAACAGTGATCCCCAAATATCGCTCCTGTTAATACAGCACTTGTACTTACAATTACAAATGACATTTCTGGATTAATTTTATATGCTAATGGAATTGCCAATGGCATAAGTATGCTCATTGTTCCATATGCTGAACCTGTTGAGAAAGATATTATTGCTCCAAGAATAAATATTAAACTTGGTAATAAAAATGCAGGTATAGCACCATTCAATGCTTCTACTAAATATTCAGCAGCTCCTAATTCTTTTATTACAGATCCTAATGACCAGGCTAATATAAGAATTACTGCTGTTATTATAAGGCCCTTCATTCCATCAATCCATACTTCTATAGCTTCACTTATAGTAAATATCTTCTTCCATACTGCCATAACTATTGCAACTACAGTAGAAAATATTGCAGATTGTAATAATGCAATTGATGCATCTGATGCTGCAAAAACTTCTAATATTGCTTTAAATGATAATGGTGAATTTGTTACTATCGCTTTAATAGCTATATCATCACCAGCCATTATTGATGAATATCCACTATAGTAAAAAGCAACTATAGCTGAAATAATTAATGCACCTATTGGTACAATTGCATTCCAAATGCTTAGTTTTACACCTTCTTTTGGTTCTAATTCATCCATGTGAGAAGAAGTTACTGCAATTTCTTCATTAGTTAAATCTTTTAACTTTCTTGCTGATATTTCAGCTTTTCTCATTGGACCAAATTCCCTTAAAGTTATTATTGTAATCACAATAAATGCAAGTATTAATATGTTATAGAATCTATAAGGTATTGTTTGAAGGAATACTCCAAATCCACTAGCTTCAACACCTATTGATTCAAATCCTTCTGAAATTAAGCTTACTTCTAAACCAATCCAAGTTGATATTATGGCAAGACCAGCTATTGGTGCTGCTGTTGCATCAATTATAAATGCTAATCTTTCTCTTGATATTTTCATTTTATCTGCCACTGGTCTCATTATTGGACCAACAATTAATGAATTTGCATAATCATCAAAGAATACGCATATTCCTAAAAACCAAGTTATAAGTTGAGCACTTTTTGCAGTTTTTGCTTTCTTTGCTAAAGCTTCAGCAATAGCCTTTGCCCCCCCCATTTTAGCAACTAAATTAATAACTCCTCCAATTACAAGAACTTGCATTACAATTCCTGCATTCCATGGATCAGATAATGAATTTAATGCTCTATTAATAAAATCTAAAAATGCTTGTGTTAAAGCTCCAAATACATTAAATCCTGTTAGATTCAAAATAAATCCACCTGATAAAACTCCAATAAATAATGAAATAACAACATTTTTAGTTATAAATGCTAATAATATTGCAACTATTGGTGGTACTAATGTAAATATTCCAAATTCCTCAGCATTACTTACTGTCAGTTCAAATTCTGATGCAAAAACAAATGTTGTTGATAACATAAATATCATCATAGTTAAACCAAAAATTTTCTTAAAATTTTTTTTCATATTTTTACCCCCTAAAATATTTTGGTTGGTATAAAGTTTTTTTACACTACTTTTCTTTTAAATTCTAACGTTATTTTTTAATTATTATTAAAAATTATCCATAGACTATTTTTTCATGCAAAACTTTACACTATCATATTTTAATGAATACACTTAAGAGTAACTATCTTAAACAAAAAAGCCTTGAGTTAACACTCAAGGCTTATAATAATCATAAAATTCCTCAAATGATAGCTCACCACAAATGTAATTTGTGACAGTGATACATATATTTTATGCATCCCCAGCTATACAACCTTAAAGCATCAGTTGTATACTTCGGCAACAATTCCTTTCTTACTAAATCATAGTGCTTACCTCATTAATAATACTAATAATTATTGCGCCTCTACCCTTACGTTATTCATTTTTCAACTTATATTATACAATTATTTTTTTATTATGCAATAGAATTTTTTAACTTTAATTAATTTATTCTATTTCTTGACATAAAATCTTCTATTTCTTCCACTGTCTTAATCATATCCTTTGTTAGGTTAATAGACCCATCTTCTGTAACAAGAATGTCATCTTCTATTCTTATACCAATTGATTCTTCTGGTATATAAAGACCTGGTTCCACTGTATAAACCATACCAGGTTCAAAAGTAAAGTTTCTATCTATTATTACATCATGAGTATCTAAACCTAAACTATGACCTATACTATGGAAATAATACTTTCTAAAATCTTTTTTATCTTCTAATAAACCTAAACTTACACAAGCCTCTCCTAATAAATCATTTGCCTTAGCATTTAGTTCTGCTGTTGTTATACCTGGTTTAATTGTCTTTATTATTTCTTCGTTAACTTTTAATACCGCATTATAAACTTCCTTTTGTCTTGCTGTGAACTTACCATTTACTGGAAAAGTTCTAGAAATATCAGCATTATAATATTTATATTGTGCACCTAAATCAAAAAGAATTAAGTCTCCATCTTTCATTTCTGCATTATTATCAACATAATGAAGAACTGTAGCATTTTTTCCTGTAGCAGCAATAGTGTTAAAAGCTAAATCCTTAACACCTTTACTTTTACAGTTAAAATCAAAATATGCTTCAAGTTCATATTCCTTCATTCCATCTTGTGCATTTTTCATTAATGTTTCAACGCCAGCTATAGTGATTTTTATGGCTTCTTTAATATTTTCTATTTCCTCATTACTTTTAATAAGTCTTAAGGCTGCTATAGATGCATATATGTTTCTTACGGAAATTTGAGGATATTTACTTACTATTTCCTTAGCAAATATTTGTGAAATACTATTCATTGAATTAAAAGTATCTCTTTCTAAATCTAAATATAAATTGAATTCTTCTTTCATTGAAATTAATCTATGAAAATAATCTTCAAAAGTGCTCTTAAACATAACTTCATCAACGCCAGCAATGTCTAAAGCTTCATTTTCTCTTAAGCTTTTTCCTATCCATTTTTCTAGTTCTAAATCTATATCTTTAATGAATAAAATATTCTTTTCTTTACCATTTATCTTACTCATTAATAAAATATGATCTGGTTCTTGAACACCAGTTAAATAATAAAAATTTCTATTTGGTGTGAATGGATAAGCTTCATCAGCAGTTTTCTTTGGTGCATTACCTGCAAATAAAACTATCACTGAGTTATCCTTAACTTTTTCTAATAGCTTGTGTCTTTTTGCCTTATAGAATTGTCCTTTCATATATTTATCCTCCTCTTTTGAAATTATTTATTTTCATTATAACTAAATAAAAACATAAAGGCTATAATATTTCTACACAATTGGGAAATTTAACATATTAATAACTTTACCATTAAAATTGCCATAATTATCGCTATCATATCTGCCATAACAGCTGCCCATACAGTATGACGCACTTTTTTTATTTTTATAGCACCAAAATACACTGTTACAGTATAAAAAATTGTTTCTGTTGTCCCCATAATTACAGATGCTACAAGACCAATAAAGCTATCAGCGCCATAATTATTCAATATATCTGTAAAAATTCCCATAGCTCCACTGCCAGATAAAGGTTTTATTAGTACTAATGGAACAACTTCTTTTGGCAAACCTATAATACTTGCTACAGGCGATATAAAATTATTAACAAAATCCAATAATTTAGCGCTTCTAAATATATTCACTGCCACTATCATTGCTAATAAATATGGAAATATATTGGCACAAACCTTTAACCCTTCCTTAGCACCTTCAACAAACCATTGGTATACTTTCCTACCTTTTATCATTCCATAAGTTATTATTATAAGTACTATTATTGGTATAATACTTTTGGTTATATAATTAAACATTTTACCTCCAAATTAAAAGTACTTTTGCAAAACCTTGCAGCAAATCACTCCACATATAGATGCCATTGCCGTTGAAATTATTGCAGGAATTATAATCACACCTGGATTGCTAGAATTCGCAGTAGCTCTAATGGAAATAACAGTAGATGGTACAAGTTGTATACAAGCTGCATTTAATACTAAAAATAAACACATATCATTAGATGCCTTTTCCTTATCTTTATTTAAGCGTTGCATTTCTTCCATAGCCTTTATTCCAAAAGGCGTTGCTGCATTTCCAAGACCCATCATATTTGCTGTTATATTCATTACTATAGCCCCTAACGCCTTTTCATCTTTAGCTGCATCCTTAAATATCAATTTTAATATAGGCTTCATAACTTTAGCTAACTTTTCAGTAAATCCACTTTTTTCTGCTATCTTCATTACTCCACACCAAAAACACATTAATCCTGTAAGACCCACCACAAATGTTACTGTACTTTCTATGGATGAAATAATATCATTAGACATAGTTTCACCATTTCCAGATAAAACACTCACCAATAAACCTAAAAAAATCATAATAAACCATATGTAGTTAATCATCTAAAAATCCCCCCTTAGATAATTAAAATATATGCCTTGCATAGCTTTTTTATTAGTGATACCATAAAGATATCAATATATATTTTATTCTATATTTTACCTAAAAAGGAGATACACCAATGAAAGAAGGAAATTTAAAATTAGCACAAGAAGATATTGAAGCAGCATTAAAAGCTGTGGAAGATATAGAGAATTTCATTAATGATGAATCATTAGAAAAAGATGTTTTAAAACAAAAATTTGTTGCTTTATCTGAAAAAGTACAACAATTAGAAAATTTATTAAAGATAGAAGGTATTCTTTAATTAAATAATACATAATAAAAAAGGGACTTTTTATAGCCCCTTTTTTATTAATATCCGTTACTAAATGTAAATTTTTAAAATGGTTTTGACACTCTTTCCTCAATTTTACCCAATAAATTCTCAACAATCATAATACCTATACATAGCTGAATGCATACTCACTTACAACTCACTTTAGTAAACGTTATCAACCACTTTGATTTCATTCTATCATATTACTGGGAATTTTACAATATAATATTTATATTTTATAATAATATACAAATTATAATCACTTTCTTTGTAAAAAAATTAAATAAAAAGGAACCTATCAAGGCTCCTTTTTATTTACAGCTTTCTCTTTCCACCAATTCATGACTTAAAATAAATTCTGCTTCTTCTAATGGCTTATTATTTAATATTTTTATAAGTATTCTCATAGCAACAGAACCCATATCATAACTTGGCTGTTTAACTGTAGTTAATTTTGGATAGAAGTAAGATGCAACAACATTATCATTAAATCCTATTACACTTACATCTTCTGGAGTGTTAACTCCTTTTTCTCTTAATCCATTTATAGCACCCATGGCAATTTCATCAGATGCACATATTATTCCATCAAAATTCTTACCTGAAGCTAAGAATTTTTCTGATGCTCTGTATCCACTCTTAACTTTTAAGCCTTCAAAATAAACTAAATCTTCGTCTATAGTAATTCCAGCTTCATTTAATGCTTTTTTATATCCGATATATCTATCTCCCCAAGCGTTTGCAGAACTTTTATCAACACCAATGAAAGCAATATTTTTTATTCCTTTATCAAGAAGGTGTTTTGTTGCTTCATAAGTTGCTTCAATATTATCTATATATACACTTGGAAGTCTTCCTTCATTATCTTTTGTTTCAACTAAAACTGTCTTTAAATCCAACTCATTTATTATATTCAATGTTTCTTCTTCTAATGATGAACTCATATAAATAACTCCATCAACCATTTTTTCTTTTAATACTCTTAAGTAATCTTTTTCTTTATCTGAATCAAAATCAGAGTTGCATAAAATTACATTATAATCATATATATTCGCAACATCTTCTGCACCTCTAACAATTTCAGGATAGAATCCACTTGATATATCTGGCACTAGTATTCCTATAGTCTTAGTTTTTTGCGTCTTAAGACTTCTTGCAACTATATTAGGTCTATATCCTAATTTTTTTATTGCATCTAATACCTTTTTCTTTGTGTCTTCATTAACAACATCTATATCATTTAAAACTCTTGATACCGTAGCTATTGAAACTCCCGCTTCCCTTGCAACATCTTTTATAGATGTAGCCATAACAACATCACTCCATTTTCATAATTTTTAATTAATTTATTATACCATTAAATTGTAACATTTTCATTCCCTATATTTATATTCTTTCAAAAAAGGTAGGAATTATAACTAATCCCTACCTTACTTATTATTATTTATTATTTTATAACTTCCACAGCCATATTTAGCTTTTCACCATTTATTGTTGTTTCAGTATACTCTCTATTTGCTGCAAATATTATTTCTTCTGTTAAAGTATCTCTCTTAATAGTTTCAGCAAACTTCTTAATAACGTCCATTAACATTTCATTATCAGAAACGTATAGCTTAATCTTATCTGCTACTTGGAATCCGCTTTCTTTTCTCATGTTTTGAATCTTAGAAATCATTTCTCTAACATGACCTTCTTCTCTTAATTCATCTGAAATATGAGTATCAAGAACAACACCTATAGAACCTTCACCAGCAAAAGCATATCCTTCTAATCCTTGCATTGTTACAAGTAAATTTTCTTTATTTAATTCAATTTCAGTTTCATCTACATTGATAGTAACAACTCCACCATTTTGGATAGTTTGAGCTAATTCCATTTGGTTTCTAGCACCAATTTCTTTTCTTATTTGAGGTATCATCTTACCATACGCTCTACCTAATACAGGAAGGTTAGGTTTAATTTCAAAGTTAACGTGAGTTGAAAGGTCAGCACCAAATTCAACAGCCTTAATATTTAACTCATCAATTATGATATCTCCATAATATACAGGAAGTGAGTCTGTTGAAACAAGCATCTTAGATAATGGCTGTCTATTCTTAATGTTAGCACCATTTCTTGCACTTCTTCCAAGCTTAACTATCTTATAAGCTAAGTCCATTTCAGCTTCTAAGTTTTTATCTATTGCCTTTTCATTAACTTCTGGCCATAAACATAAGTGAACACTTTCTTCTGCTTTAGGATCTAAATTAACTACTAAATTTTGATAAATTTCTTCTGTAATGAATGGAACAAATGGAGCTGAAACTTTAACTAAAGTAGTTAATACTCTATATAATGTTACATAAGCACCAATTTTATCATCTGTTAATGTTTCAGACCAATATCTTGCTCTGTTTCTTCTTACATACCAGTTAGATAATTCATCTGTGAAATCTTCTATTGCTAAGGCAGCATTAGTTATATCATATGAGTTTAATTTATCATCAACGTCTTTAACTAATGTGTTTAATTTAGACATAATCCACTTATCCATTACGTTATCTGATACGAAATCAGCATATTCTGTTGGGTTGAATTTATCTAAATCAGCATATAATACATAGAATGAGTAAACATTCCATAATGTGCTTAAAAACTTTCTACCTGCTTCAGATACATCATCAGTAGAGAATCTTGTTGGAAGCCATGGAGCACTTGCAGTATAGAAATGCCATCTTGTAGCATCTGCACCTTCACTAGCTAATACTTCAAACGGATCAACAACATTACCTTTAGACTTAGACATCTTTAAGCCTTTCTTATCAAGAACATGGCCTAAAACTATACAGTTTTCAAATGGATTTCTATCAAATACAGCCGTTGAAATTGCAAGTAATGTATAGAACCATCCTCTTGTTTGGTCAACAGCTTCTGAAATAAATTGAGCTGGGTAATTTTGTTCAAATAACTCTTTATTTTCAAATGGATAATGTAATTGAGCAAATGGCATTGATCCTGAATCAAACCAGCAGTCAATAACTTCTTTAACTCTTTCCATTTCCTTACCACATTCTGGACAGTTTAAGTGAACTTCATCTATATATGGTTTGTGTAATTCTATATCTTTTGGAACATTTATACCTTTATTCTTTAACTCTTCAATACTTCCAATACATTCTTTATGTCCGCATTCACATTGCCAAATTGGTAATGGAGTTCCCCAATATCTATCTCTTGAAATACCCCAATCAATAACATTTTCTAAGAATTTACCAAATCTACCTGTTCTTATATTATCTGGATACCAGTTTATTTTATTATTGTTTTCTATAAGCTTATCTCTTAATGTTGTCATTGCAACAAACCAGCTTTCCTTAGGATAGTAAAGAAGTGGTGTATCACATCTCCAACAATGTGGATATGAGTGTAAGTGTTTTTCAGCTTTGAATAACTTGTTGTTTTCTTCAAGCCATTTACAAATGCTTTCATCACATTTCTTGACAAACTTACCAGCCCATGGAGTTACTTCTTCAACAAACTTACCTGCTTTATCAACTAAGTTTATGAAAGTAATTCCATTAGCTTTAGCAACTAAGCTATCATCTTCACCATAAGCAGGTGCAATATGAACTACACCAGTACCATCTGATAATGTTACATAATCACCATGAATTACTTCAAAAGCTTTTCCTTCTACTTTTCCAAATGGCATTAATTGTTCATACTTAGTTCCAAGTAATTCAGCTCCTTGGAACTCTCTTACTGTTTCAAAATCTTCTCCTAAAACCTTTGGAGCTAAATCTTTAGCTAATATTAATATCTCATCGTTAACTTTTGCTTCAATGTAAGTATAAGCTTTGTTTATACATAAAGCTAAGTTTGATGGTAATGTCCAAGGAGTTGTTGTCCATGCTAAGATATATTTATTCTCTTCATCTGCAACTTTAAATTTAGCAATTGCAGTTAAGTCTTTAACATCTTTATATCCTTGAGCAACTTCATGTGAAGATAATGCAGTTCCACATCTTGGACAATATGGCATTACTTTATGTCCTTCATATAAAAGACCTTTATCCCACATTTGCTTTAATGCCCACCATACTGATTCAATATATGGATTATGATAAGTTACATATGGATTTTCCATATCAACCCAGTAACCTATTTGTTCAGTCATCTTTTCCCACATGCTAACATATGTAAAAACACTTTCCTTACATTCCTTAACGAATTTTTCTACTCCGTATTCCTCGATTTGTTCTTTTCCTGAAATACCAAGTTTCTTTTCTATTTCAAGTTCAACTGGAAGACCATGAGTATCCCAACCAGCTTTTCTTATAACTTTATATCCCTTCATAACTTTGTATCTTGGAATAATATCTTTCATAACTCTTGTTAAGATATGACCTATATGTGGTTTTCCATTTGCTGTTGGAGGTCCATCATAGAATGTGAAATATTCACCATCTTGATTCATATCAAAGTTCTTCTTTATTACATTTCTTGCAGTCCAAAGGTTTGCAATTTCTTTTTCCATTCCCACAAAACCTTGTGGCAATTCAACTTTCTTGTACATAAATTTCTCCTCTCCATATTTTTATATAAAACCAATTTAATTGGTTAAATTACCAAATTTACTACTATTCTTCTTTGTATTAGTATTAACAAAAATTATCAGTTTAATAATTAGTTAAGATTTAATCTAAAATTTTCTTAAATAATTTCATTTTCTTACTATCCTAACTTCTTAGCTGGACTGTTGCATTAGCTACACAGCCGCTTAACTTATTTTTCCTAAAAATAAAAAAAGCCTCATCCATAAAAGGACGAAGTTTCACTTTCGCTATACCACCTATTATTTAAAGACTCTAAAATATTATAAAAATTAAGTCTCTATCTTCAGATACTATCATATCCTAATCTTTAACGCAGATATACGGGATAAACTTAATTACAATTCCTTGCTTTCAGTCTCCAACTCCTAGGTGATTTTCCTTATACTATCTTGTGATTTTACACCAACCAATCACTCTCTTAAAAGATACCATATAAATACTTTTCCTACTCATAGTTATTACACTAATTATATTATACTATTTTATTCATTGTCAATTAAGTATGTTAACATTATTTTATCTCTTTTATATAAATAATAGTTATTACTTAATATTGACTATATTATATAAAAATGCTTTAATTTTAATAAAGATTATATAAAAATGCTTTAATTTTAATAAAGATAGATTTAAAATTTAGGAGAGTTATAAATGGAAAATGATGAATTAAGACAACAAGTTTTAGATAAAATGACAAAAACATGCCCTTGTAGAGTTATTACAAGAGCTAAAATAAAGGAATCTATTAGAAATGGTGCTCACACTGTAGAAGCTGTTGCTAAAGAAACTGGTGCAACTACTGGTAGCTGCAAAGGCTGTAGATGTAGATCTAAGATTCAAGAGTTAATTACAGAGCACTTAGATTCAATGTAATAATTTTTTGAAGAAAGTCCCTAAGGACTTTCTTCATAAATTTTCAATTGTCCATTATCAATTATCTACTGTAGTTTTCTAACGAATGATTTTAGTTTTGCAATGAATATTTTTTCTTCTATTGGCTTAATTATTATATCATCAGCACCACTATCTATCACATCAGCTAGAAGATTTGGATTATTTAAAGATGTTACAGCAAAAATTAATGATTCATCACTTTTTTCTCTTAGTTCTGCAATAATATTTTTTCCGAACTCATCTTGTAATACTAAATCTACAAGGTATATATCATAAATCTTTTTACTTTCTGCTAATTCTGTTCCTGATTCAAAGTATCTCACTGATTTTATTTTATATCTATCAAATATATCTTTTAAATGTAACCTTGAAAAATGACTATCTTCTATTACTGCAATTTCTTTTTCTTTTAATATCTGTAAATATTTATCCATCTTAAATATATTATCTATATATTTTATTAATGCTTCATTAACCTCTTCTTTATCTATATATTGAATAACACCTAAATTCATAAACTGTTGCATATTAGAATTTAATTTATTTCCTGATAAAATGCAAACTGGAATATCCTGATATGAATAAGTTACATTCTTAATAAACTCTTCACAAGTCATACCATTTCCTTCAAAAGAACTAATAATTAAATCTACATCAAACTCTTCCAATAATATTAAAGCTTCATTATAACTATCTGTAGATAAATATTCGTATTCACTGTCATTAAATTTCTTTCGTATAACTTCAACAAAAAAGGCACTTGGCTCAATATGTAAAATAGTCTTCATCTTAATTCTTGCTAGAATATAATATTCTAACCGCCTCCTCTTTCTATAATAATTATTTTACACTTATTTATTCGTACATCTTAATTACTTACTAAATATTTTTTAAAATTTATTTACACCTTGTCATTAATTTATTAATAAAAAAAGATGGAAGTGCATTAATTACACATTCCAATCTTTTATAAGCTTAAGCTTTTCCTCTCTGCTTAACCTCTTTATTGCATATTCTCTTTTCATTGCTAACTTTTTATCATTAAACTTCTCAAAATATACCAGCTTTACTGGAAGCCTTCCTCTAGTGTATTTTGCTCCCTTTCCACTGGAATGAACATTAATCCTTCTCTCTAAATCATTTGTCCATCCTGTATATAATGTATTATCACTACAACTTAAAATATATACATAATTCATTTACTATCATTCCTAAATTAATTAATATATACATTATAACTTATAAAATAAAAACCAATCAATAATTCCCCCACAAATTAATATTGTTAGTGTAATAAATAACATAACCATTTCATATGAAAAGATTTTATATTTTTTCTTCCATTCATTAATATATTTCATTGGCTTTTCTTTCTTCTTTTTCATCAAAAGCATTGCTACTAATATCATTCCAAATGCTCCAATACAAATAAGCACTGTCTTTATTCCACATACAATATTAACTATATTTCCTTTATACATAAATACACACATTATTGATATTGCTATGGATATAATTGCAGATATTGTTATTCCAATAGCTATACATCTAACTATATCCTTAAATAGTTCACTTATCTTTTTCATTTGTATCACCTATCTTATATTTTAGTCATATAAATGACATGCTACATAGTGGTCTTTTTCAACTTCTTTAAATAAAGGAGATTCTTTCTTACAAATATCCATACATTTACTACATCTTCCTTGGAACTTACATCCTGGAGGAGTGTTTATTGGACTTGGTACATCTCCTTCAAGCATTATTCTTTGTCTGCTTTCCTCCACATCTGGATCTGCTATTGGAATAGCTGACATAAGGGCTTCAGTATATGGATGTTTAGGATTTGAATACAATGCTTCCGATTCAGCAAGTTCAACCATACTTCCTAAGTACATAACAGCAACTCTATCTGATATATGCTTTACCATAGCTAAATCATGAGCTATAAAAAGATAAGTAAGTCCTAGTTCTTTTTGAAACTTAATAAGCATATTTGCTATTTGCGCTTGAATAGAAACATCAAGGGCAGATATAGGCTCATCACAAAGGATGAATTTTGGTTCTACAGCAAGTGCTCTAGCGATACCTATTCTTTGTCTTTGCCCACCTGAAAATTCATGAACAAATCTATTGGCATGTTCTTTATTTAATCCAACTTGTTCTAATAGTTTATATACTCTTTCACTTCTCTCTCCCTTGCTTTTTGCAAGTCCATGAATATCAATACCTTCTGCTATAATATCTGCAACTGTCATTCTTGGATTTAAAGAAGCATATGGATCTTGGAAAATTATTTGAACTTCTTTTGTAAAGTCCTTCCTATCTTTTCCTTTTAATCCATGAACACTTTTTCCTTTATAAAAAACTTCCCCGTCTGTCTTATCATACATTCCAATTACAGTTCTTCCGCAAGTAGTTTTACCACACCCTGACTCTCCAACAAGCCCTAAAGTTTCTCCTTCTCTAACAAAGAAAGAAACATCATCAACTGCTTTTAAAGTAGCACCTCCATCAACTTTAAAATGTTTTTTTAAGTTTTTAACTTGTAGTATTACATTTCCTTCTTTACCCATTAATCTCTACCTCCAATAGCTAATTCCAAAACAGCGCTTGGAACTTCTTCATTGTATAACCAACATTTCGCAACGTGTCCATCTTCAAAATTATATTCTGCCGGTTCTTCTTCTAGGCATATATTCATACAATGCTTACATCTCTTAGCAAATCCACATCCTTTAGGAGGTGCTATTAAATCTGGAGGTGTTCCTGGTATAGTCTCAAGAATTTGTTTCCCTTTCCATTCTAACTTAGGCACTGCATTTAATAATGCCCATGTATATGGATGCTTAGGATTATAGAATATCTCTTTTTTAGTTCCTCTTTCTATAATTTGTCCTGCATACATAACTGCTATCTTATCAGCCATTCCTGCAACAACACCAAAGTCGTGTGTTATCAATATTACTGATGTATTTAATCTTTCTTTTAAGTCATTTATAAGCTCTAATATCTGCGCTTGTATTGTAACATCTAGAGCTGTTGTTGGCTCATCAGCTATTAATATTTTAGGCTCACAAGCAACTGCTATAGCAATCATAGCTCTTTGCCTCATACCACCTGAAAATTCATGTGGATATTGATTAATTCTTTTTTCAGCATTAGGAATTCCTACAAGTTTTAATATTTTTATTGCTTCTTCTTTTGCAGCCTTTTTATTCATATGTCTATGAATAATTAAGTTCTCCATTATTTGCTTACCAATTTTCATTGTTGGATTTAGAGAAGTAAGTGCATCTTGGAATATCATTGCACAATCTCCACCTCTAAACTCTCTAATCTTTTTCTTATCATAATTTAAAATATTTTCACCATTAAAAAGTATTTTACTACATTTTTTAATTTCACCTTGTGGTGCTTCAACAAGTCTCATTATGGCTCTTGAAGTAACACTTTTACCACAACCTGATTCTCCAACAATAGCTAAAACTTCACCTTTATCTACAGAAAAATAAACTCCTCTAACTGATTGTACTTCTCCTGCATAAGTATGATAAGATACCTTTAAATCTTCAACCTCTAACATTGGAGTGTTCTTCTTTTCATTATTTGTATTGTTCATAGTTTCTTCCTCCTATTGTCTAAGTTTTGGATCTAAAGCATCTCTAAGCCCATCCCCCAATATATTAAATGATAATATTAAAAGTACTAATACTATAGTTGGGAATAATAATTGATATGGATAAAAAGACATACTTGCTTGTCCAGATGATAATAATGAACCTAAACTAAATCTTGGTGTTGTTAATCCTAATCCTAAGAATGCAAGCGATGTTTCCGCAACAATTACTGCTGGTATTGTTTGTGCAACATCAAGAATAATAAGACCAATTGTGTTAGGTAATAAATGTTTAATTATTATTCTCATTGTAGATGCTCCTAAAGCTTCTGCTGCTAATACATATTCACTTTCTCTTAATTGAAGTACCTTACCTCTTACCATTCTGGCAGTTCCTGTCCATCCAGTTATACATAAGGCAATCATCAGTGGTAAATATCCATTTCCTAAAACAACTATTATTATTAATGTAACAATTAAATAAGGAATACTGTTTAAAACTTCTACTACCCTCATCATAATTTCATCAACATAGCCACCAGTATAAGCCATTATTCCTCCATATAAACATCCAATTACCACATCAATTAATGTAGCAAATAATGCTATAAGAAGTGACTTTCTAGTACCTATACATACTCTTGTGAATAAATCTCTACCTAAGTTATCAGTTCCAAACCAAAACTCTGAACTTGGTCCTTTGTTTTTTGCTGATGTAACAATTGTTAAATAATCTAAATTTTTAATATGAGGTCCTATGATAGCAATAATTGTCACTAGCACTAATACTACTAAAGCTACCATTGCTACTGGATTCTTTTTTAATCTTCTCCAAGCATCCTTCCAATAGCTTATATTAGGTCTCACAACTTCTTCACTATTTAATTTAGACAAATCTACTAATTCAAATCTCTTATCTTTTACCTTTTCCATTAGTTTGTCCCCCTACTTTGCTAGATTTATACGTGGATCAACCAATGTATATAATATATCTGTTATAAAAATAGCTATTATATAAATTGTTGCTGAAAATATAGTTAATCCCATTACTATTGCTACATCTCTTTGATTTACTGCACTTATGAAGTATTTACCTATTCCAGGAATAGCAAATACATTTTCAATGAAAAATGCACCTTCCATTATCCCTGAAACAGTAACTGGTAATACTGTAACTATTGGAATAAATGAATTTCTAAGCACATGCTTACGTACTATATTCGCTTCTGATAAACCTTTAGATCTAGCTGTAAGTGTATATTCTTGATTTATACAATCAAGCATACTTGTTTTTGTAAGCCTACAATAATATGCTAGATAAATACCTGCACCAGCTATTGTTGGTAGTATAGTATATTTCCATCCACCAAACCATAATTCTTTACCGCTAGCCCATCCTACTATTGGGAAATCAAAAACAGCTCCCTTAGTTAGATATTTTTGTAGTAATAAAGCTAAAACTATTACAGGAACTGATTTTAATAACATTGACCCAACTAAAATTATGTAATCAATTATTGTATTACGCTTCATTGCTGCTATTGTTCCTAAAAGAATTCCTAGTGTCACACCTATTACTATTTGTTGTAATCCAAGCCTTGCTGAAACAGGAAGCTTACTTGAAATAATTCCTGAAACTGTATCTCCTGCTTGTACAATAGATTCTCCAAAATCTCTATTTACTATATAATTTTTAAGCGTTACTACATACCTTTCTAATACAGGCTTATCATAACCATACTTTGCCAAAACCCTTTCTTGTGTAGCAGCTGGCAGCTTATTGATCTTTTGACTTAATGCATTACCTGGAACAGCTGATAATAGAAAAAATGTTCCTGAAGCTACAAGAAAAAGTGTTAAAACCATCTCACAAAACCTTCTTAATATATATCTTGTCATTAATTTTCACACCTCTTTATTTTATTAATGCATATCAGCTCAGCTGATATGCATTAAATTCTATTTTTTAATTTTTATTTATCTTCAACTGAAGCCCATCTAAATTCTATTTTTGGTCCAAACTCTGGGTATTGTAGATTTTTAATATTGTTTTGAACTACTGAATATGTGTCATAGTAGAATATTGGTGATATAACTGCATCTTCATCAACTAAAATATTTTCCAATTTTGAATAAGTTTCTAATCTCTTAGTATTATCATTTTCACCTGCTAATGAAGTTACTAAATTATCATATTCTTCACTTCCATATCCTGTATGGTTATTAGAACCATCAGTTACCCACATATCAAGGAATGTCATTGGATCATCATAGTCTGCTGACCAACCAGTTAACACAAAATCAAACTCTTGATTATTATACATATCTATGAATAATGCCCATTCATTTTGAACTTTAATATCAATATTTATTCCAAGCTTAGTTTCAATTTGTTGTTGTATCCATTCATTTTCAATAGTACCATCTTCAGAATCACTTTGTGATAGGTAAGTTAATGTATATTGACTTAAATCATCAGTTTGAAGTCCTAATTCAGCAAGACCTTCTTTTAATAATGCTTTAAGCTCATCACTATTGTTATTATATTTAGTAATGTCATCTGTTAATGGTTCATCTACTTGCTCTCTATAGAAATCTCCATCAAAATCAACATCTAGAGGAACATATCCTGCTGCTGCATTATATCTACCCTTAATTTCTCCTACATACTCATCTCTATCTAAAGCCAAACCAATTGCTTTTCTAACCTTAGCACTCTTTAACATTCCATTTCCATTTTCACTATCTTGGTTAAATGCTAAATAAAATACTGAAGGTGCATTACCCGTTATTAATTGACAATCTCCTTCATCTGCTAATGAATCGTATTTATCAATATATTCAATTAATTTAAGCCCCATATTATCTAGTTCTTTTGACTCAAATAATTGAGCTCTTGTAGCCATTTCTTTAATATATGTTGCATTAATTTGTTCTAACTTAACATTATCAGCATCCCAATAGCTATCATTCTTAACAAGTACTTCTTTATTCATATTATCCCATTCCGTTAATTTAAATGGTCCACAATAAACATTATTTTTATAATCACTTGAGTAATTATCACCTAATTTTTCAATTATATCTAATCTAACTGGCTTAAATACAGTATATTGTAACTTAGATAAAAAGTATGGAACTGCTTCTTTTAATTTTATTTCTAACGTACTATCATCAATAGCCTTTATTCCAACATTATCAGCTGAACCACCATTTAAGTTATAATCTTCTGCACCAACTATGTCATAAGCAAAGAAAGCATATTGGAATGCATTATCAGGATTTAATAATCTTAAAACTGAATCAACATAATGTTGAGCTACTACTGCCTCTCCATCTGACCATTTATTATCTCTTAAATGGAATGTCCAAGTTAATCCATCTTCTGAAGTATCCCAACTTTCAGCCCCTGCTGGTTTAATTTCATCTCCATTTCCATCGTTATAAATTCTTACAAGACCTTCTTGTAAAGCTCCTAGTAATGTAGTTGTTTCTGCATCAGAACAATCATTAACATCTAATGTAGCCGCTTGCATATATAAAGTATTTAATACTTGCTGGCTATCAGAAGAGCTTGCACCTCCATTATTTTTACTTTCGTCTTCACTACTTCCACATCCAACAAAAGCTGTTACTACTAATGAACTAGCTAAAAGTAATGATAAAATTCTCTTTTTGTTCATAAATATACCCCCCATTAATTTAAATATATAGTAAAAAGTTATATATGCACTTTAATAATACAATATATTATCTTTTTCTATTTTTACCTATTTATATTTATTTTTAACTTATTTGGTAATATTTTATATCTGCTTTATTAACTTGTCAATATTTTTCTTTATATGTTAATAATTTACTAAATATTTATACAACGCTATTATTTTTTCAAAATTCTTTATTTTCATAATATTCATTACCTTTACTTTTCTTTATGCTATAATTTAGTTACTTTTATTTATTTAAAATACATACACATTCTCCCATAACCCATATGGCTGAGAATTGTCTTGAAAGGAGTTTTTATATAATGTCTAGTAAATTTTACTTGCACCAAGGGAAAAATAAAAAAGCTGAAAATGGTCGTCCTTGGATATATATTGATGAAATAAATGAATATGATGGTGATTATGAAAATGGAGATATTGTTGAAGTGTATAATCACAAGAATTATTTCATTGGAAAAGGATACATAAATGATCAAAGTAAGATAACAATTAGAATAATGACTAGAGATATAAACGAAGAAATTGATGAGGAATTCTTTAAAAGAAGATTTGCTGCTGCATGGGATTATAGAAAAACTGTAATAGATACATCTTCTTGTAGATTTATCTTTGGTGAAGCTGACTTTCTACCTGGACTTACAATAGATAAGTTTAATGATTACTACGTCATTCAAATATCAACTTTAGGAATGGATCAATATAGGGATTTAATAGTTAAAATACTTGTTGAAGAATATAATGCTAAAGGTGTATATGAAAGAAGTGATATAAAGACTAGAGAAATCGAAGGCTTAGAGCAAAGAAAAGGCTTCTTAACTGAACCTTTCAACACAGATGTTGAAATAATTGAAAATGGTGTTAAGTACATAGTTGATATTGAAAACGGACAAAAAACTGGATTCTTCTTAGACCAAAAAGAAAATAGAGCTGCTATACATAAGATTTGTAAAGGAAGAGACGTTTTAGACTGCTTTACTCATACAGGGTCTTTTGCTTTAAATGCTGGTATAGCTGGTGCAAAATCAGTACTTGGAATCGATGTTTCTCAACATGCTGTTGATTGTGCAACTAGAAATGCTGAACTTAACAATTTACAAGATATTGTAAAATTTGAATGTCATAATGCATTTGATGTCCTTGGTACATGGTCAAGAGAAGGTAAACAATATGACGTTGTAATATTAGATCCTCCTGCTTTCACTAAATCAAGAGGAACTGTTAATGCTGCCATCAGAGGATATAAAGAAATAAATCTTAGAGGTTTAAAAATGGTTAAACCTGGTGGATATTTTGCAACTTGTTCATGTTCTCATTACATGAGTGAAGAACAATTAAAGAAAACAGTATTAGAAGCTGCTCATGATGCACGAAGAACTTTAAGACAAATAGAAGTTAGAACTCAAAGCTGTGACCATCCAATCCTTTGGAACTCAGATGAATCTTACTACTTAAAATTCTTTATCTTCCAAGTAGTCTAAATAAGTGATTAACACCAAAAAAGATATCCAATTAATTTGAAATTAAATTGGATATCTCTTTTTGTAAATTTTCAACTTCATCTGTACTTGTGCTGTAAACAACATAACTTATTAAATTATCAATTTTCAATTATTAATTATTTAAAGTTTTTCCCTTGCCATATATCTCTATCTACAAGTGCTTTATCAATAGCATTTAACACTTCCCATTTCTTAAGACTCCACATTGGTCCAATAAGCGTTGCTCTTGGAGCATCTCCTGTAAGTCTATGTACAACCATATCCTCTGGAATCATAGATATTCCCTCACAAATAAGGTCTATATAATCTTCTTCACTTAATAACTCAAATTCTCCATTATAATATTGCTCAGCCATCTTTGTATACTTCATTAAATGTAGTAAGTGGAATTTGATTCCTTGTGCCCCACTATGAGCTATGTAATCTATTGTCTTAAGCATATCTTCTTTTGTTTCTCCAGGAAGTCCAAATATAGAGTGAACAACAACTTCTATCCCTCTATCCTGTAATTTCTTTATACCTTCTTTAAAAACTTCAAATTTATATCCTCTATTAAAATTTTCTGCAGTTTCATCATTAATAGTTTGTAGCCCTAATTCTACCCATAAGTAAACCTTCTTACTCATTTCTTCTAATAGCTCAAGTACATCATCACCTAAACAATCTGGTCTTGTTGCTATGGATAAAGCAACAACATTTTCTTCTGCTATAGCTTGACTATATTTTTCCCTTAACTCTTCTATTGGTGCATATGTATTAGTGTACGCTTGGAAATACGCTATGTACTTTCCCTTATTCCATTTCTTCTCCATGACTTTTTTTCTATCATCAAATTGCTCTGTTATAGTTAAAATTCTACTTCCTGCAAAATCTCCAGAACCGTGTGAACTACAAAAAGTACATCCTCCTTTAGCTACCTTTCCATCTCTATTTGGACATGTAAATCCTCCATCTAAAGGAATCTTATAAATTTTTTCACCATATTTATTTCTTAAAAAATAATTTAAGCTGTGATATCTCTTTCCATTCCATTCTTTCATATATATCAACCTTTCATCTAGTCTAAAAGTTATAAGTAAAAGGAAATGATAAAGTTTCCTTTATTCATTTCCTTGTTTAATAATTATAAATTACTTCTTAGGATATTACAATTTCTTAATCTCATAACTTTCAACATCAAAAGAATATTTACCTTCTTTTTCATTAATAGCTCCATCTGATTTTGCTTTACTTACATTAAAAATAAATTCTTCTTGATTAAAACCAATTTCATCAATATTATATTCTGCTTCGTTAAATTCTTCATTTATTGCTTTGCTTATGATATTTCCCTCATTGGCATTATATATGTTGACCCTTCTCACACCATTACCATTACTATAAACAACAGCCAAAGAATCTTCCTTCTTTGAAAAAATAAAATTATTGATATTACAATCTTTTAATAAATCTAGTGATACTATTTTCTTAGCTATTGGCTTTTCAAATAATTCTTCTAGCTGGGACATAGTGCTATCTCCATTACCTCCACTAGTAGCTGAATTATCTCCCATAAATGTTGTTATACTATCCTCAATATTAGCTACACATATATATGTCTGTTCTTGTCCTTTTGTAGATATAGCAACTTTTTTTCCTGTAAAACTCAATCCTACTTTGCCAAAAGCTTCATTAGGAACCTTTGCTTTATAAAGCATTATATCATTCTCACTTACATAAGTATCTTTAGGAATGCTATTTAAAGATACCACCAAGTTACTATTGCTTCCTTCCTCTTCTAATATTCTTAAATATTTTCCATCTACAAAAAGCTCCTTCTTAGATTGAGACTTAACTCCATTTATTAAATATTGATCTTTAATCTTTTCAACTTTAATAGTTAAACTTTCCAAATCACTTTTAGGTTCTGTAGAGGAAGTTCTTATTATATTGTAAATATAGTATGCAAAGTTATTTCCTTCAATGGACTTTTCTTTATCAAACGAAGTAATTTGTGATATTCCTTCACCAATATTTACATTATCCTTTAATAACTCTTCAGTACATAACTTATTAGCACCATCAATATTTCCATTTTTAATATTAAATAAATATTCTTTACTTATATTTAATGCTTTTTTGCTATCAAATAAGTCTACTTTGACTTCTTCCTTTTCTGTTTTTTTACAAGACGTAAAATTAAATAAGCTGAATAATACCACACATAAACTAATAAATCTTTTATTCTTCACTGATAATTCCTCCCTCAAAATATTATGGTTTAGCTTAATTATATTTTTTCATATAAAAATATAGCTTATTCATAAAAATTAAATAAAGAATAAATATACTGTAATCTTTATATACTTAATTGAGGGAAAATTAAATAATACTTTAATAGCTGGAGTGATATGATTGAAAAAAGACATATATAAAATTTTTCAAATTGCTTTTGTTTTTATTGGGACAATTGTTGGTGCCGGACTTGCTTCTGGCAAAGAAATTACAGAATTTTTTACTTCCTATGGTTTAATAAGCTTTATTGGCATTATTTTTTGTGGAATTTTTTATATAATTATTGGCACCATTATATCAAAAATAAGCATCAGATACGAACTCAACTCCTATAGTGATGTAATTAAAGTAATAAGCCCCAATCTTCTTGGAAAATTTACTGGTGCCATTACTACCGTTTACTTAATTTCCAGTGCCTCTATTATTTTAGCCGGAAGCGGAGCACTTATTAATCAATTTTTTGGTATTCCTAAAATAATCGGAACTCTAATAATGATTGCTTTAGCTTCTTTCTTTCTTCTTAGAGGAACCAATGGACTTATTGAAGTAAATTCATTTATCGTTCCTGCCTTACTTACTACTATTACTTTAATATTCATATTATATATTATATTTTGTGGTGATAATCTCAGCATAAATTATATTTCTCAATTTACTCCTCCTAAAAAAGGAGTTTTAATATCCACCATACTTTATGCTGGATATAACACTCTTTGCTGTTGTGGTGTATTAGTGCCTTTAAGCAATGAAACACGTAAATCTAAAATTATGGTATCTGGCATCGCTCTTGGTGCCATTGGCCTAACTGTTTTATCTACCATAATTAATATTTTATTATTAATGAATCAGCCTTATATATATAAATATGAAATACCACTTCTTTTATGTGCCCAAAGGTTTAGTAACATAATTCAAGCACTGCTATTAATTATAATCTGGCTTGAAATGTTTTCTACAGAAGTATCAGATGTTTATTCCATTAGCAAGACTTTAGAACAAACCTTTAAGCTACCTTTTAAAAAAGGAATATTTATTGTCTTAGCTTTTGCCCTTCCAATATCACAAATAGGGTTTTCTAATCTTATTACCACCCTTTATCCTATGTTTGGTATACTCAGCCTAATTTTTATTACCCAATGCATTTACTTTTTCTACAAAAATAAAGAAAAGCTTGGCTAAAGCTAAGCTTCTCTCTAATTTACTATTCCCAGAACCTTTCTAATCGAAGTACTCGAAGGTTGGTACATTAGGGTCATTTATCATATCAATTGAAACTGGTGGTCTGAATATTTTCTTAGTTCCTTTTCTTGCATCCTTAAGTTCTGCTATTTTAGAAACCCCTACATAAATATCAGATATCCTATACCAAGTTGCATAATCTACCACACCTGTCTGTGGAAGATTAAATACCTGTTGAAATACTTTTACAGCTTCCTGCGTTGTACTTCCATAAACTCCATCTACAGCTACCTTAGGTATTAGTGGATAATTTCTTGCTATTCTATTAAGTTGTTCTTGAATTGTACTAACTTCGTCACCTGTTGAACCTACAATAAGGTCATATCCTGGGTATGATGCAGGACTACCAGCAACTTGTTCTGCTGTAACAAGCTCAATATCTGTACCATAAAAATGAGTTAGTATTTCATATGGAGTCTTTCCTTTATCACCAAGATATTTACTTCCCCATTGAGTCATCCATTCTGGACACTGAACATTTTTCCCATCACAATATTGTGTTAAAAGTGGTTGCTTCCTGCCATACCTCCTTATATAAGTAGAAAAAATATCATCTACTATGGCACCTATATTGTCATAAATATTTCTGCCATAATTAAAGGCATGATCATATGCTGTTGAATTAGTTATTTGATAATTTTTCCCTTTTCCACGATACCATTCTGTATAAATTCTATTTAGGGTAAATGAAATTATTGCATAAACATTTGCTCTAATTGTCGACTCTGACCATGTAGAATATATTTCACATGAAGCAACGTTCTTAATGTAATCTTTATAGAGCACTGTAACATTTGAAGCTGATGTATTGTTAGGTGAGCCTTGATGTACTGTAATATATTCTGGTATAACAGGTTTAGGTAAAACAACTCCACTGGTGGGAGCTGGCAAAGGTTTATCTACCTCTTCAGGAATTTTAGCAGGATAATTTCCATTTAATGTATTAGGTTGAATATTTATTATATCTGCCCTTGAACCAAATTTTCTTGAGGATTCTATTAGAAAGCATTGTTGTATTGCTATCTGTGTTGGAAATATCTGAATCCCATTAACTACTATGCTTTGAAATCCTTCTCTTTCTACTCTTAAATCATACAGACTGTAGGGAATTTTTCCTATTGGCTGCTGTGAATATTCAAGAGGCGGAGCTTCTAATGATATTATTTGAGACTCCCCAGACGAATTAGTAGTAAGATCTATTGACTGACTTTCACCCACTTGTCCTTCTGCTGGTGTTAAAGTTGCTGTTACTTTATCTACAGGCACATAACTATCTTCTACAAAACATTGAATCTTTAATCCACCTTGCTCTGCCATATATTACTCCTTAATATATTAATCCATTATATTAATATGCTTTTTTTAGTTAATAGTTCTATTATATCTAGATTTTGGAATCCTTATGAATAAGTTATTAACTCTATATTCTTCATAATCTTCACTTTTTCTAGGATTATACGTATCTTTAATCCTATCAAATATTCCCTTCATATCAAACATTCCATATCCCCACTCCTTATTAGGATAAACATCTCCTGGCCTTCCTTTAGCCCCACTTATGATATATGCCTTTATTTGTTCTGCATATATATCAGGATAGTTTTTGTCAGTAACTGCCCATTGAAGAATAAGAGCACAACAACCTGCAACTACAGCTCCTGCAACAGAAGCTCCACTAATTACAGCAGTTCCACCACCTGGATTAGTAACTATCGCATTAAATCCTCCTGCTGCTATATCTGGTTTTATCATTTTATCTCTTGTATAACCCCTTCCTGATTCAGTTACAACTGAATTATCCTCTTGATTGTAATATGCCACTGAAATTGCTCTATTAGATGTACTAGATAATGTAAGTGTAGTATAACCAACTGAATTTAAAAACTTAGTTTCACTATCTAAAAGTTCTCTTTGTGGTATCCAAGCATAATATTTTCCTTCAACTATATATTGACCAGTTAATCTAAACTTCCAAATTCCTGCTTTTAAATTATAAGCTCTTATAAAAATATGAGAATCTCCAGTTGATAATTCAGGGGAAGTAAAATTAACTATCATTTCAGTTCCTTCATATAAAAATTTAATTCTTTCATTATTCGCATTTTTAGAATCTAAATTATCTATCATCTCTCCTGAAGGTGAAATTATAGAAAGCTTCACCCTATTAGGCTTATTTACCCATATTTCTATTGGTAAATTCTTTTGCTTTTCACCAACTCTTATTTCTATATCTTTTATATCACCAGAACTTTCTATTATCCCTTCAGTATGAGTATCTGTATTTCCTTGATTTCCTGTAGGAACAACAACAACAGTTCCTGATTGTGTTGAATAGTTATTTATAGATTGTTCAACAATCCCATTTCCTGTATGTGAACCCATATTACTTCCAAGAGGTTCAAAAACAACTACTGGACGCTTTAATTCTCTGGCAACAGCAATTATATATCTTAATGCTAATAATGCACTCCATGGACTATATGAAGGCACATCTGTTTTATCAATGACAGCTACATCAAGTTCTACTTTAGTTGCTCTAGATAATTTAACAATAATAAATTGACAATCTGAAGCAGCTCCCTTTAAATCTGGGTTTATTCCTCTTCCTCCAATAATTCCAGCCATTCTTGTTCCATGTCCTATATCATCTTTAGACGGAACTATACTATATGGATCTCCTCCTGAAGCTTGTAATCTTATAGCTTGATTTATTTGATCTTCAGTATATTCTGTTCCATATTTCAAGCTATATATCTCCTTATTTCCTTGTATAGTTTGATCCCATATTCTTACTATTCTTGTTGTATCATCTTCTCTTTGAAATTCTTTATTAAGATAATCTATTCCTGTATCTATTATTCCTACTAATACACCTCTTCCATTAAGCCTTAAATAAGGATTATTATTAAATACTGGTGCGCCACTAGCTTCCAACGGAGATATAGCATTTAATGTTAATATTGTTGAAACTTCAATATTAACTATCCTTAAAACTATATTACTTATTTCATTAACTTTATTAGCTGGTGTTATTATAATAGCAAAATTTGAGGATACCATAACACCTGAAATATTCAGTATTTTTAATATATCATCAAGATTGGTTTTTCCTGTAACTTCTACTAAAAGAAATACATTATCTTCACTAGTTGTATCATATTTAACACCTATATTTGACAGCTCTAAATCAAAATTACTATTTTGTCTATTTTCAATATCAATATCTCTAAATCCTATGCCTAATGTTTGTGCTAATATATTAAAACTATCTCTTAAGCAAAGTTCACCATATCCCCATGATGGACTTGGATATATTATATCTTTTCTATTTTTTTTAGCACCTAATATTAAAAAATACTTTAATCTTTCTCCATATAAGTAATAATCATTTCCATTTACTATACCCCATTGCATCATAAGTGCAGCAGCTCCTGTAACTTGTGGTGTAGCCATAGATGTACCTGTTTTTTTATCAAAACTTCTATTAGGAATAGCTGAATAAATTCCTTCTCCTGGTGCAACTATATCTGGCTTTATATATTGACCTTCAAATTTTTTTCCTCTTCCTGTAAATGGTGATATGGTGTCTATTAAGTAATTGTAACTACCAACAGATATTACATTTCTTACTGTAGCAGGAATTCCTAAAGTATTATAAACAACTGGATTTACAAATTTAGTGTTAATATTTAACCCTTCTGAAATAGGTAACCACATATCAAAAGTTCCATCATAATTATCCAATTTTCTTAAATTTATTTTCCATTCACCTGGTGTTATATATTCATTAATTCCACTTATTATAATTCCAATCTCACCACTTATATCAAATGGCTTAGGTCCTGTTAAATATATAGAATATCTTGAATTACCAATTGCACCTTCTTGAAATCCTTCTTTTATTGTTATTTCTCCAGTACTACCTCCACTTGGAGAAATTAGCTTTATACTCAATGAAGGTAATAATGACTTATATAAATTTATTACAACTGTAGTTTCATCAGATGAAACATTAAAAAGTATTTCATTTACTTCTTCTAAATTTCCTGATATATGATGCGCTGCTTCACCTTCATTTCCTGCTGCAATAACAATGGTTACTCGCTCTAAAGTTGAAACTGTTGAAATGTATTGTTCTAGAAGGCTACTACCATTATGTGCTCCATCATTTGTGCTTAAACTTATATTAATTGCCAATGGCATATTAAGCTCTTTATTTTTATCTATAAGAAATTTTATGCCCTTCATTATATCAGTACTTAAAGTAAATAATCCTCTAGCTACCTTTACCATTATTATTGAACTTTCAGGTGCAACTCCATAATATCTAGATGGAATATTTCCACCTGCACAAGCAATTCCTGTAACATGAGTACCATGACCTACATCATCTCTAGACTGTACAATATCATAAGGATTTTCAGTCTTTAAAGCTTCATTTATTTGTGCTTTACTATATACTACTCCACCTAAACTTAAATCATATATATACTCTATTCGACTAGTACCATCTGCATTTATAAAAGCTGGATGAGTATAATCAATTCCTGTATCAAGAAACCCTACAATAGTTCCTTTTCCATTTAGTCCATTAGCCTTTGATATCTGTGTTATACAACTAGCTCTATTACTTTCAAAATCTGTTGTGTATAAATTTTTAGGAAATTCAATGTATTGTATTGTAGGAATCAGTGCTAAATTAATTATTTTATCAAAAGGTATTGTCACAATTCCAAAGTTATATCCTAAATTTAAGTATTTCCCACCTAAATTATCTACAATTTTTGAAATATTATCAGGATTATCTCCTGAAATAATCACAACCTCTATTTCTTTTTCAGTTTCACCTAAAAGATAGCTACTAGAAATATTTAATTTACTAAGGACTTCCTTTGGAAGTTCTTTTAATAATCCTAAATTAGTTTCTATATCTAACACCTCATTATATTGGTTTATAACAATATATGTCTTTATAACAAAAAAAAGTGCCTTTCGGCACTTCTTATAATTTTATTTCTATTCTTTCTAGTTTAGCTAAGACTTCTATCTCTTTTATTTCTGCAGTTTCAGTCATAAGAGCTCCTCCATTACTTACTAGAAGAACTTTTGAATTTCCAAGATTCTTAATCTGTCTTATTTTTCTCTTATTCTTGTACTCAACTAAGAAGAATCCATTATTACTTATTTCCTTTACTAAATGAGCAAAAGCCAAATCTCCCGGCATCATTCTAAAACCAGACATTTCACTATCTTCAATTTCTATATATAAAACTTTATCTTGTGGGAAACCTTCTATTTTATTAGAATGCACTGGCAACTCTTTTCTTCCTTTTGCTACATTTAAACCATATCCATAGACAGGTACGCTCTTTAAAACTGAAGAAAAAGCATCATTCCAAAATTCATTTACTTCAATTTTATTGGGCTTTTTACTAACAGCTTCATTTTTTCTTTCTTCCATTAAAGCTTCATCTGTAACTACCATACTTATATCATTTAAATCAGCCTTTAATATTTTAGCAGCTCTATCAATAAAAGATTCCTGTACTACCTTTTTTCCCATTTCAACTTCGTTTATATATTTTTCTGCTACACCTAGCTTTTTAGCTAAAACCTTTTGAGTCATACCAGATTTTAATCTTGCCTCTTTAATCTTTTCCCCTACTCTACTCATATTCTTATCTCCTACCCTTAGACATAGTTTCTCTTTCTAAAACAAGATGGTTCACTAGATAGTTTACAGTCCAATTAATTGATATTGGTGTTACCATTGCTAATATTCCTCCATTAACTATCTTTCTTGTTGTAGAAATCATATTTTTCATTTCTCTTTGTGCAAAATTATTAAATAAAATCATTTTTTCTTCTGGACTATTTTCATTTGTTGTTTCTGTTTCTACTTCTAATCCTTCAATTATATCTTTAACGGTCATACTAGCCATTTCTTTTGTAATTTCAATTACTTTAAAAGGAAGCCTTTTAAGCTTTTGTAATTCTTCATCTTTAAGATTATAAACTAATATACACTTATTATTCTTTAACATCTTTTCTCCTATTTATTAAATATAAAATTATAATTTAAGAATGATGAATTAAGCTAACTCATCATTCCTGATTATTTATTAATCTTCAATTATTGTTGGTGCATCATATTTTTCACCAAAAGTATCTACTGTAACTTTCTTCATTACTTGATCTTCATATGGTTTATCATTATAATCAGTTTTAGTTGAAACTATCTTATCAGCCACTTCCATTCCTTCTATCACTTTACCAAATGAAGCATATTGATCATCTAAATGTGGTGCATCTGCTACCATTATAAAGAATTGACTTCCTGCTGAATCTGGAATCATAGTTCTTGCCATTGAAAGAACTCCTCTTTTATGTTTTAATTCATTTTTAAATCCATTTCTTGAGAATTCACCTTTAATTCTATACCCTGGGCCTCCCATTCCTGTGCCTTCTGGGCATCCTCCTTGAATCATAAATCCTGGTATTACTCTATGGAACATAATTCCATCATAAAATCCTCTATCAATTAAATCTATAAAATTTCTAACTGTATTGGGAGCTATTTCAGGATATAATTCTGCTTTGATAACTCCTCCATTTTCCATTTCTATTGTAACTATTGGATTCTTCATAAAAAGTTCCTCTCTTTCATTTATTTATAGTTTATTATTATCATATTTATCCATAGTAATTCAAGGTTAATTGCTTATTTTATAAAAATATTTTAATCTTTTGTATTATTTCCACAAAAAAATAAGATAAAGTTAATTCCTATAATTAACCTTATCTTATATATCCATTCTTTTCTCTTATAATACTTATACTAAATGCTTCTATATACCTTCTTATTGTATGTATTTTTATCTTCATTAAAAGGTAGTTCCTAACACTACTCTTGAAAAATCCCTAACATTTGATAAATTTTTAACATCAACTTGTTGAAAAACATATTTTCTACCATACTTTGTAATCAAATCATTTAATAAGCAGTTAAGAAAAGTTGTTGCTACTCTATTAACCCCTTCAAAATCTAGTTGGATTCCATCTTCTAAATTATTTCTTATTATTTCTCTTAATAATATTGCATCCTCTATATTACACTCTTTTCCTAATATTTCTCTTACTTTGACATTCTTTTTCATATGTAACATCCCCTCAATATTTTAAAATTTTCTGAAAATTCTTTCTATACTTATATCTTATTCTTCTTCTATCTATTTGTCAAGCTTTTAACAAACTTTTTTTAAAAACAAAAAAGAATCATTAATAAAACGATTCTTTTACATTTCTATGAGCTTCCAACATAAATCTATTAATTCTTTTTTATTAGATGAATTTATCATTTCGATAGTTCCTTTTTCCATGCTATCATTTAATAAATCCCTTTCCTTTAATCTTCTCATCAACTCTCTAGATGTACCTAAGCTTCCATCAATTATATCTATATCTTGTCCTACCACTTTTGCTATGGCACTTCTTACAAATGGATAATGTGTGCATCCTAATACTATAGAGCTTATTTTAGTATCCATAAATGGCTCTAGTTTTTCTCTTAAATAAGCATCAAGTTCTTCACCTTCTAAAATTCCCTGCTCCACATATTCCATCAAACCTCCACATGGTACAGGCTCTATTTCTCTCATATCTCTATATCTATCTAAAAGTTTATGAAATTTAACTTCTTTTAAAGTCATTGGTGTTGCCATAACTAATATCTTGCCTTCTTTACTACTATTAGCTGCTGGTTTCAAAGCTGGTTCTATACCTACTATTGGAATATCTGTATACTTAATTCTAAGCTCTGCTACAGCTGCACTAGTTGCTGTATTACATGCAACCATTATACCTTTAACACCTCTACATAATAAATATTCTACAACATCAAAGGTTAGCTTTTTTACTTGCTCTGAACTTTTTACTCCATATGGAGCATTTTTTGAATCACCATAATATATAAAATTCTCATTAGGCATTATTTTTATTGCTTCTCTTAAAACACTTAAACCACCAAGCCCAGAATCCAACACTCCTATAGCTTCATATTTTTTATCCATAATAATCTCACTCCAATTTATATCTTCTCTATTAAAGATTATTTTTACTTTACATATATATAGTATATCTTATATTATCTTATTAGTAAAAATATATGCTTTAAGTATTTTTCTCTTTAGTTATCCACAGTTTGTGAAATGTTATCCACATTATCCACAGATTAAATTTTGAACAAATTTTTGTTTAATATAAATAAAGTTTATAAAAAAAATCAGTTCGCTTAAATCTAATGCGAACTGATTCTTTTTTTGGGCTTTAATGCCCACTTTTTTTCTACTCTGCCATGTTAAAAACTTCTAAATTGTTATTTTCAATTTCTTCAACTTTTACATCTGCTATAGCTCTTAAAGTATCCAGTGCCGTAATTACTCCTATATTTCTTTCAACAGCTGCTCTTCTTATTAAGAAACCATCTCTCTTAGAGTCATTTCCTTTAGTAGGTGTATTAACTACCAAATCTACTTCTTTATTTTTAATTATATCAAGGATGTTTGGTGATTCTTCATTAAGTTTTCTTACTTGTTCTACTTCTATACCAGCTTCTCTTAATAATTTGCAAGTTCCTTCTGTAGCAATAAATTTATACCCTGCCTTTGCTAATTCCTTTGCTATTGGTAAGAATTCAACTTTATCATGCTTATTAATTGTGGCTAGTATTTTTCCTTTTTCATTAGAAGGATACATATTAGCTGCTACAAAACCTTTATATAATGCTTCCTTAACATTTCTACCAACACCTAAAACTTCTCCTGTAGATTTCATTTCAGGTCCTAAAGATACTTCAACCTTAGGAAGTTTTTGAGTTGAAAATACTGGCACTTTTACTGACACTAGTTCTGGTTCTGGATATATATCTATTCCATATCCTAAATCAACTAATTTTTCTCCTAGCATTACCTTTGTTGCTATATCAACAATTGGCACTCCACTAACCTTACTTATATATGGTACTGTTCTTGAAGCTCTTGGATTAACTTCTATAACATATAGTTTCCCATCAAACTCTATAAACTGAATATTAATCATACCTCTTATACCAATTGCTAAAGCAAGCTTCTTAGTATAATCTAAAACATCCGCCTTAATCTTATCACTGATATTTTGACTTGGATACATGGTTACAGAATCTCCTGAGTGAACTCCTGCTCTTTCTAAATGTTCCATGATACCTGGAATTAAGATATTTTCTCCATCAGATATAGCATCTACTTCTATCTCTCTACCCATTAAATATTTATCAATTAAAATTGGATTTTTCTTATCCTTTATAAAGGCATTTTTTAAGTAATATATTAATTCTTCTTCATCATAAGTTATTTCCATGCCTTGCCCACCTAATACATATGAAGGTCTAACAAGTACTGGGAATCCAAGTCTTCTTGCCTCTTCAATACCTTCTTCTAAAGTCCATACACCTCTTCCCTTAGGTCTTGCTATATCAAACTTTTCAAGTAATTCTTCAAACTTCTCTCTATCTTCAGCCATATCAATTTGATCAGCTGTAGTTCCTAAAGTCTTAATACCCTTTTCCTTTAAGAAGTTAGCTAACTTTATGGCTGTTTGCCCACCAAATTGAAGTATTACTCCATCTGGATTTTCTTTTTCAATTATATTTAATACATCTTCTTCAGTTAATGGCTCAAAGTATAACTTATCTGAAATATTAAAGTCTGTACTTACTGTTTCTGGATTGTTATTTACAATTATAGTTTCAATGCCCATTTTCTTAAGAGCCATTACACAATGTACTGATGCATAATCAAACTCAATGCCTTGACCTATTCTTATTGGTCCTGAACCAATTACAATTACCTTCTTCTTATCTGAAACTTCAACTTCATCATATTGTTCATAAGTTGAATAATAGTAAGGTGATAATGCTTCAAATTCTCCACCACATGTATCAACCATTTTATATGCTGGCTTTATGTTCCATATATTTCTTAATCTATAAATATCATCTGGTGTAACTCTAAGCATATCTGCTATTGCTTTATCTGAAAATCCTTTTTTCTTAAGCTTTAATAGCCATTCCTTATCTAATTTATCTATAGAAGATAATTTTAATCTTGTTTCTTCCTGAACTATCCATTTGAATTTTTCTAAGAAGAACATATCGATACCTGTTATCTTAGCAATACTTTCTATTCTATAATCTCTTCTTATCATTTCTGTTAAAGCAAATAATCTTTCATCATCTGGCTTCATTACTGCTTCTTTTAATTCTTGAATGCTCATTTCCTTAAACTTTGGATGGTCTAAAGAGTATTTTCCTATTTCTAAACTTCTTATACCTTTTAATAAAGCAGCTTCTAAGTTAGCACCAATAGCCATTACTTCTCCAGTTGCCATCATCTTTGTTCCAAGCTCTCTATCTGCTGTAAAGAATTTATCAAATGGCCATTTAGGAATCTTCACCACTACATAATCTAAAGTAGGTTCAAAACATGCATAAGTCTTTTGCGTTACTGCATTTTTTATTTCATCTAAACCATAACCTAAAGCTATCTTAGCTGCTAACTTTGCTATTGGATATCCTGTTGCTTTGGAAGCTAGTGCTGATGATCTTGAAACTCTTGGATTAATTTCTATTACTGCATATTCAAATGAATTTGGATTTAAGGCAAACTGTACATTACATCCACCTTCTATTCCTACAGCATTTATAATATTAATAGCTGCTGTTCTAAGCATTTGATATTCTTTATCTGATAAAGTTTGAGATGGTGCCACTACTATACTGTCACCTGTATGAATACCTACTGGATCGATATTTTCCATGTTACATACAGTTATGCAGTTTCCGTAAGAATCTCTCATCACTTCATATTCTACTTCTTTCCATCCCTTAACTGATTTTTCTAATAAAACTTGTCCTATTGTACTTAATTGTAAACCTGAAGCTAAGATAACCTTTAATTCATCTTGATTTTCAGCTATACCACCACCAGTACCTCCAAGAGTATATGCTGGTCTTACTATAACTGGATATCCTATCTTATTTGCAAAAGCTATCCCTGCTTCCATATCTGTTACTATTTCTGAAGTGATAACAGGTTCATTGATTCTATTCATCATGTCTCTAAATAGTTCTCTGTCTTCCCCTTCTTTAATAGATTCTATTGAAGTTCCTATTACTTTTACATTATATTTATCTAATATTCCTGCATCATGCAAGTCTACAGCAAGATTTAGCCCTGTTTGTCCACCCATTCCTGCAAGTAAGCTATCTGGTTTTTCTTTAGCAATTACTTTTTCCACAAACTCTATTGTTAATGGCTCTATATAAATTTTGTTTGCAACTTCCTTATCTGTCATTATAGTAGCTGGGTTAGAATTTACTAAAACAACTTCTACCCCTTCTTCTTTTAATGCTTGGCATGCCTGAGTTCCTGAATAATCGAACTCTGCTGCTTGACCTATAATAATTGGACCTGATCCTATAACTAAAACTTTTTTAATATCTCTATTTAATGGCATCTTAAAATCCTCCTAAAGTGCATATTCCATAAATTTATCAAATATATATTCGCTATCCTTTGGTCCTGCTGCAGCCTCTGGATGAAATTGAACTGAATATATTGGTAGTTTAGTATGTTTCATACCTTCCACAGTTCCATCATTTATGTTTATATGTGTTGCTACCACATCTTCTGGTAACTCATTTACCACATATCCATGATTTTGTGATGTAATATGAACCCTATTTGTCTCTAAATCTTTAACTGGATGGTTGCATCCTCTATGTCCAAATTTTAATTTAGTAGTATGTCCACCAAGTGTTAATGCTAATAATTGATGGCCTAAGCAAATACCTACTATTGGTTTTACCCCTACTAACTTTTTAACATTTTCTATTACTTCTGTTAAATCCTCTGGATCTCCAGGGCCATTTGATAAAAATACTAAATCAGGATTTACTGCTAAAACTTCATGGGCATCTACATCCATTGGGAATATTGTGATTTTACAGCCTCTCTTTTTAAAGTTTTTTATTATATTTGCCTTTATACCAAAATCAATTATAGCTACATGTTTGCCTGAACCTTCAATGGTATATTGCTTTTTAGTAGTTACTATTTTAACTGCTTCTTTATTTGAAAAGCCTTCCATTTTTTCTTTCACTGTATCTAATGATTCACTTTCTAAAGAAATAATACCTTTCATAGTTCCATTATTTCTTAATATTTTTGTTAAAGCCCTTGTATCTATTCCCTCTAGACCTATTATCTTATTTTGTTTTAAATAATCATCTAATTGCATCTCACATCTAAAATTATTTGGAAAATGACAGTTTTCTCTTACAACAAATCCTTTTACCTTTGGCATATTAGATTCTGAATCTTCTAGGTTTATTCCGTAGTTTCCTATAAGAGGATATGTCATTATTACAATCTGACCATAGTATGACGGATCTGTTAGAATTTCTTGATATCCTGTCATTCCTGTAGTAAATACAACTTCTCCAACACTTTCTTTTAAATACCCAAATGCATTGCCTTCAAAAATCATTCCATTTTCAAGTATAAGCCTTGCTTTCATTATTTAGTCCTCCCTTTAGCTTTATGTATAAACTTTTTTTTAAAAATACACCTATAAACTTCTCAATCTTAAATGCCTTTTGCTTGTTTCTCACTTACAAAAATCCTTAAAAAGAAAAGGATAATAGAGAGATAATTTAATGTAAAATTATCTCCTTATTATCCTTTAAATATTTAAAACCGTGGTTAGAAAACTTATTTAATAATTCAACGATGTAACTATAGTTATAGTGTTTTGCGTATAACATACCTACATACTCCTTTCTGGCCTCTCTGAACCAATTTAAAGTGTACTTTTTAACTATTTTTATTATTCTTTTATACTATTCTATATTTTTTTCCACTTATTGTCAAGATTAAATATTCAAATTTTATTTTAAATTTTGTTAGTTTTTAAAATAATTTTGCTAGCTCTAAACCAATGCCATCACTTCCACCAGTTATTAATACGTAATTACTCAATATTTACTCCCCCTGCAACTATTTTCCCTTATTCAGTGAAAAGTTAACTAAAAAGAAATCTTTAATTTGTGCTAATTTTTCTCTTTTTATATATTTTTTCATTCTATCATATTGCCTTAAGTCTGAAGCAATACCATATGCTTCAATCCCAATCTTCCTAGCAATATAAATTGCTCTTGGCAAATGATATCTATTAGTTGCTATTATAGCTTTATTAATTTTTAATTTATATTTTGCCCTAAAAATGCTATCGTAAGTACAATATCCATATCCATCAAGAATTATATCTTTTTCTGGAATATTATATTGCATTATCCAGTTCTTCATAGAAAATATCTCACTATAATCTTCATCTTTATGTTCACCTGTTAAAAGAACTTTCCTACATATACATTCATTATATACCTTTGCAGCTGTAAATAACCTATCTTTTAATATATCACAAGGAGTACCATCAGGCCTTATACCAGCACCAAGCACAATAATTACATCATAAGACTTTGGAAGCTCTTTTAAATTTACTATATATTTTCTTTCATAGTATTCATATATACCAAATATAGTTAATATAGTTAATATTAAAAACAAACAAAATGCGATTAAATAAACCACTTATTCTCACCTCTTTTTTCTTTGTACCATAGTATGATATCTTTTTTACTTTTGTACTTATTTTTTATTGCTTGTAAATTTTTCTTGTATATTTATATAGAAAAAAGAGTTTAGTCAATACTAAGCCCACTATAATTCAATTTTCATTTTCACATGAGGGATACCAACTTCATCATATACATCTGATATTATCTTAAATCCAACACTTTCATATAATCCTTTTGCATAAACTTGACCTGATAATACTACAGTATCTTCCTGCAACTCTTCTTTTATAAATTTAAGAGCCTCTTTTATCATTATTAGTGCTAAGCCTTTCCTTCTATAATCATTTAGCACTAATACTCTTCCTAAAGATATATTATTATAGGCAACTCCTGCAGGCACTATTCTACAATATGCTACAACTCTATTATTATCCATATAGAAAACCTGATAACATTCATTATCTATTCCATCTAATTCAGGTTCTTGAATTATTTTTTGTTCCATTGCAAATACTTCAAACCTTGATCTAGCTATTTCATACATCTCCATAGCTGTAAGCTCATTAAATTTACAAATCCTAAATTTCATAAATTTCCTCCTAATGTTAATTTTTTTAATTTATTTATTAATATGACACTAAATTGACATATTAATAAGTTATTATAATATTATAAAGTAGTTAAAATTTATTATTACTCCTAACCTAGAGTTATTTATCCCCCTAACTTAATAACACTAGGATTTTTTTCACTTTAAGAATTAATAAACTTTAAAAATTTTTGAAATATATCAAAATAAGAAATAGGCATATAAAAAATGCCTATTTCTTATTATCTTATTTGTCCATTACCAAAAATAATATACTTAATAGTTGTAAGTTCTTTAAGTCCCATTGGCCCTCTTGCATGAAGCTTTTGGGTGCTTATTCCTATTTCTGCTCCAAATCCCAATTCCTCTCCATCAGTAAATCTTGTTGATGCATTAACATATACAGCTGCTGCATTAACTTTTTGAAGGAATATTTGAGAGGCTTCATAACTCTTAGTAACTATAGCTTCTGAATGCCCTGAACCAAATTTATTTATATGATTAATAGCTTCATCTATATCTTTAATTATTTTTACACCAATAGTATAATCTAAATATTCATTATACCACTCTTCTTCAGATGCTAAAATAACACTATCATCTAAGGCTTTTAGTGATTCATCGCCTCTTATTTCAACACCATTTTCCCTTAATGCTTCAAAGATAATTGGCATAAACTTTCCTGCTATCTTTTCATTAATTAATAACTTTTCTGCTGCATTACATACTGATGGTCTTGAAGTTTTAGCATTAACTATAATATTTTTTGCCATTTCAAAATCACAATCTTCATCTACATATATATGGCAATTTCCTGTTCCAGTTTCAATAACAGGTACTGTTGCATTATTAACTACAGCTTTTATAAGACCTGCTCCACCTCTAGGTATTAATACATCTATATAATCATTTAGTTTCATCATTTCTGTGGCAACTTCTCTAGATGTATCTTCTACTAATTGTACTGCATCTTCCACTAATCCTACAGACTTTAACCCTTCTCTTAACGCTTCTGCAATAGCTTTATTAGAATTTATTGCTTCACTTCCACCTCTTAAAATCACAGCATTTCCTGATTTAAAGCAAAGTCCCGCTGCATCACTAGTAACATTTGGTCTTGCCTCATATATAATTCCTATAACACCCATAGGAACTCTCTTCTTACCTATTTGTAATCCGTTGGGTCTAGTCCACATTCCTAAAACTTCGCCTACAGGATCTTCAAGTGCCGCTACCTGTCTAAGACAATTAGCCATACCTTCAATTCTTGCTTCATTTAAAGCCAATCTATCAAGCATACTTTCACTAGTTCCTTTTATTCTTGATGTTTCTAGATCCTTCTTATTGGCTTCAATTATTACTTTAGAATTTTCAATAAGAAAATCTGCCATAGCATATAATGCATCATTTTTATCTTTAGAAGAAAGATTACCTAAAATATAACTTGCTTCTTTAGCTTTCTTCCCTAAACTAATTAAACTACTCATATTTACCTCCCCTACTTTTTAATAAATAACGTTCCTATTTCCTCTCCATTAACTATATCAAAAAGAATTTTTGGATCATCTCCATTAGCTAATATCATATCAACCCCAAAATTTGTAGCTGTTTTAGCAGCTGTTAATTTTGTGGCCATTCCTCCTGTTCCAAAACTTGTTCCTGCTCCTCCAGCACATTCTTCTAATTCTCTAGTAATTTCAATTACTTCCTTAATCATCTTTGAATCTGGATTTTTTCTTGGATCAGAATCATAGAATCCATCTATATCTGATAATATTATTAATAAATCTGCTGATACTAATCCTGCAACAATTGCTGATAAATTATCATTATCACCAAACTTAACTATATTTTCAATTTCATCTATAGCTACTGTATCATTTTCATTTACTATTGGAATTATTTTATTTTCAATTAATGTCTCAAAAGTATTAACAACATTTTTTCTTACATGGTCATCTTCAACTACATCCCTTGTCAACAATACTTGCCCTACTATATGGCTATATTCCCCGAACAACTTACTATATATATGCATAAGCTCACTTTGACCAATAGCTGCAGCTGCCTGTTTTTCCTTTATTGTTTTTGGTCTTTCTTTAAGTTTAAGCTTATTTACCCCTACGCCAACAGCTCCTGAAGTAACAAGAACTACTTCTTTACCGCTATTCATTAAATCTGATAATACTCTAGTTAATTTTTCTATTCTTGATAAATTTATATTGCCATTGCTATATGTTAATGTTGAAGTCCCTACTTTGACTACTATCCTCTTATGGTTTTTAATATTTTGTCTATAATCCACTATCCCAGCTCCTACATAGTTTTTCTTATCCTTTTATGTTTATGTTCTATCGAAATAAAATAATAAAGTATTTTTTATTTAATTATAATTACTTTTATTCTATTTTTCTATATTTTTAATTACAAAGCTATATTTATCCTTAAATTTATCCAAACTATAATTAAATATTTAACTTTTTTGCACATATTCACTCTTGATTTTTAATATTTTTGCATATAGAATGAATACTAGTGTATATTTATAAATTTTTAATATATGTAAAGGAGGAAGAAATGGAAGGTTCAAATATAAAATATAATTCAAATTCTAATATAAAAAACAATTTAAAATTTATACTACCTTCTTTATTAGGAATAATTCTTTTTATGATTCCTATTAAGTATAATGACCAAATAACTATTCCAGTAGCTATTTTTTCAAATGCTTTAGTAAACTTTTTAGGTTCATCATTAATTTACATAATAACTTTTATTTTAGTAATTTCTGCTGTAATTAGTATAATTACTAAAATATTCAAGCCAAAATTCATTTTAGAAAATAGCTTTTTAAAAACATTATTTAATGTTGGACCTTTATGGCTTTTAGCAAGAATATTTGGTGCAATATTTAGTTTATTAACTCTTTTTGGTATAGGTTCTGAATTTATTATTGGAGATTCAACTGGTGCCTTTGTGTTAAACGATCTATTAACAGTTTTATTTTCTATTTTCTTATTTGCAGGTTTACTATTACCATTACTTTTAAATTTTGGACTTTTAGAATTCTTTGGTGCATTATTAACAAAAGTTATGAGACCAATATTCAAATTACCTGGACGTTCATCAATTGATTGTATCACTTCATGGCTTGGTGACGGTACACTTGGAATATTGCTTACTAGTAAGCAATACGAAGATGGATTTTATACAAAAAGAGAAGCTGCTACAATAAGTACTACTTTTTCTGCTGTATCAATTACATTTAGTTTAATAGTTATAAGTCAAGTTGGACTTTCTCATATGTTTATTCCATTTTATTTAACAGTTTCTTTTGCTGGAATTGTTGCTGCTATAATTGTTCCAAGAATACCACCTTTATCAAGAAAAAGTGATACGTATTATAATGACAATATTAAGGAAAATTTAGAGGTAATTCCTGAAGGATATAACTCTTTTTCATGGGGATATAAAAATGCATTAGAAAAAGCTGTTAACGCTTATGATATAAAAAAATTCTTTACTGAAGGATTTAAGAATGTATTAGATATGTGGCTTGGAGTTTTACCTGTGGTTATGTGTCTTGCTACACTTGCTTTAATAATAGCTGAGTATACAACTATATTCCAGGTATTAGGTACACCTTTTATACCTATTTTAAAACTTCTTCAGGTTCCTGAAGCTACAGCTGCATCTCAAACATTAATTGTTGGCTTTGCAGATATGTTATTACCATCTGTTTTAGCTGCTAATACAATAACTAATGAAATGACAAAATTTATAGTTGCTTGTGTATCAGTAACACAACTTGTATATATGTCTGAAGTAGGTGGACTTTTACTAGGGTCAAAAATACCTGTAAATTTAAAAGACTTAATACTAATATTTTTGGAAAGAACTTTAGTTACACTACCAGTGATAGTATTAATAGCAAATTTACTATTTTAATAAAAAAAGCAGTATCTCCGTACTGCTTTTTTTATGTGGTGACCCGTAGGGGAATCGAACCCCTGATTGCACCGTGAGAGGGTGCCGTCTTCACCGCTTGACCAACAGGCTATTATTTCTTTATATAACTAATATTACCATACTTTAAAAATTTATTCTACATTTTTTATTAATTTTTCTATAAATTTACATATAAATAAAAAATTAAGAATTAATGAGGTGAATTAAAATTCATAACTCATCATTCTTAATTTATAATTATATAAGTTTATCTTTAAAAATTATTTTTTAATTTTTAAAGTTCTAAGTCTGTTTATTGCACAAAGTATTTCTTGTTTTCTCGGCATAGCCAAACTTCCATTTCCACCTTTTATGTTATCTATACCTATTAAATTTTTAGTAATATCCTTTTCTATTTCATCTGCTATTTTTTCAATGGTTAAATCTTTGCCAGAATATTTATCTTCTATAAATTTAATTGCCATACCAATAGTATTTATTTGTTCACCATCAACAATTTGCTCCACTGACTTTAAATCAATATTCTCTTTATTAATAGATAACCCATCTTTTCCTAAGGTTTTAATCTTAATACCTTTAGGTCCTTCAGAAATAGAGCCCTTATCTAAAACTCTTCCAAAATCAATACTTATATCTAAATCATCTCTTAAGCTTACTTTTCCTCTGCTTAATTCTTTTGCCTTAGCTGTCACTTCATATGGTTCATAACTATCCATCTGTATCACTAAATCTGCTATATCAAAGAAATCACCACAACTTCCTGCTACCAAAATAGTTGAAATTCCTAATTGTTTATATAAACTTTTTGCCACATCTATGAATGGAGTTATTGGCTCCTTTTCCTTAACCACCAGCTGCTGCATTATATCATCTCTAATCATAAAGTTAGTAGCTGATGTATCTTCATCTATTAAAAGAACTTTAGACTTACTTTCTATTGCTTCAATAATATTAGCGGCTTGAGAAGTACTTCCACTGGCATTTTCCGTATTAAATTTAATGGTATCTTTTCCATTAGGCAAATTATTAATAAATAAAGAAATATCCGTTGATGTTATTGCCCTACCATCTTCAGCTCTTACTTTCAATGCACTTTCATCTGTAATTACAAACTCTCTGCCATCACCTTCTATATGATTATATATACCTAATTCTAATGCCCTTAATAAAGTTGATTTTCCATGGTATCCCCCTCCTATAATAAGAGTTATTCCTTTTGGTATTCCCATCCCTTTTATCTTCCCTCTATTTGGCGTATCAAATTCCACTTCTAAAGCTTGTGGTGAAATAAATTTCTTACCATTTCTTAATGGCCTTGCAGAAACACCACTTTCTCTAGGTAATATTGATTCATTGGCCACAAAAGCTACCAACCCTTTTTCCTTAAGATTTTTTCTTATATAAAACTGATCTTCTATTAATTTAACTCTATTAATTAAATTTAATTTATTAATATTTTTATAAATAAATGTATTTTCCACTATGTTAGGAATTATATTAAATATTATCTTTTCTAACTCTCTTGCTAACACGCTTCTTCCTCTAGCTGGAAATCCTACATAAAATCTTGCTTCAAAAAAATTTTTATTTCTTATAATTGCTGTTCTTTCTAATATTTCTTGTGGACATCTACTTATTTCAATTAAACCACTTTTTCCAGAACCAAATATTTTCTCACTTTGATTTTTGATATTTTTGCTAAATAATCTAGTTAAAAAATCACATACAGCAATTTCCTTATTCTTATTATCAAATAACTCTTCAGGAATTTGAGCAATTTTATTATCAATAATAATCCTTACTCTTGATGGTGAAGCAAATGGATCTCCCTGAACATGATCTATGGATAAAACATATTTTTTAAAATCATATTTTCCTTCTAATACTTTATATGCCTTATACCCTTTACCATCAATCTTAAAAAGTTCATTTTTAAGCTCCACAGAACTCTTCATTTCTCTTTCTCCTTTTATTCATTATTTTTTGTAAAAAACTCATCTATTAATTTTTCACTGGCTCTTCTATACATATTACTCATATTTACTAATGAACATAAAAGAAGAAAATTCTTTTTATAATCATTTGATAAATTCTCTGATGTACAAACTCTATTATCCAATTCTTCTATTTTTTCTTTAATACTACTTTTAAAAATTTCTTCATCCTCTTTACTTTCATATAAGTAGTTATTATATAACTCTCTTAAATCATTAGATTTTTCTTCACTATAATTTGCTATAACTTCATCAAGGCTAATCTTAATATCATTTATAGATAATGCACCTTTTAAATTATAAATAAAAGCCATCATAATAAGATGTTCTTTAGTATATTTTTTATTTTTAATAGGTAATAATAGTTTACCCTTAGCATAATTATTAATCATTGTTTTAGTTAATATCTTTTCTTCATCATTCCTCTTTAACGAAGAAAGTTTATTTTCAAAAAGTTGTATAACTTGATCCATATATAAATCAAGCTCTGGCATTTCTTCCAGTTCAATTCTATTATCAAAATTCATTTCATTAAAAATATCTTTAACTTCCATAATACCTCCATATAGTTTCTAAAACTATATCATACAGTTAATATAATTTAATATTAATAGTATTTTATTAAAATTTCAATGTTAATCTTATTTTTCAATAAAATATCCCAAAATTTCGAGATTAATGACTTTTGACATATATCTATATACATCTCATAATATTAATATAGTAATAAGTAGTTTAAAAAACTATATTAATTGTGAGGTGCTTTTGATGATAAATAAACTTAGAGAACCTATAAATTCTATTACTCATTTAGCTGGAGCAATACTATCTTTTATTGCATTAATCGCTATGCTATCAAAAGTTGTATTAACTGATCCAAACTTTACTTCTATAATTTCTGTTACAATATTCGGTATCTGTTTAATATTACTTTATACAGTTTCTGGAACATATCATGGAATAATGTCTAGTGAAAAAGTTATTAATTTTTTCCAAAAATTAGATCATTCAATGATTTTCGTTTTAATTGCTGGATCTTATGCTCCATTTTGTTTAATTTCTTTAAGAAATTCAATTGGATTGCCTATGCTTTTAATTATGTTTACTATTGCAATAATTGGTATAGTATTTAAGCTTTGTTGGTTTAATTGTCCAAGATGGTTACAAACTTCTATGTATATAGGAATGGGCTGGGCCTCAATTTTTATGCTAAAACCGCTATGTGCTAATCTTCCTGTCATGAGCATATTTTGGCTAGTACTTGGTGGCGTACTATATACAGTTGGTGGAATAATCTATGGTGCAAAGCCTGCTAAATTAAAAATCGGTAAATTTGAATTTCATGAAATTTTTCACATATTTATTATATTAGGAAGCTTAAGTCACTTTATTTCAGTATTTTGCTATGTAATATAGCAATGTTTTTTTACAGTTTTCTCACTAATTTACTATCCTAATATTGCATATTTTCATTTATTTAATATTAATTTATGTTATAATATCGAAAGAATAATAAATGAAATGAGGTAGATTTAGTGATAAATGTATTAAACGTTAGTTTAAGATATGGTTCTCGTAAATTATTTGAAGATGTAAATATAAAATTTACTCCTGGTAACTGTTATGGTGTTATAGGTGCCAATGGTGCTGGTAAGAGTACATTTTTAAAAATATTAGCTGGAGAAGTTGAACCAAACACTGGTGAAGTTGTAATTGCTCCAAATACTAGAATGTCAGTCTTAAAACAAGATCATTACCAATATGATGATTTCGAAGTTTTAGAAACTGTTATAATGGGTAATAAAAGATTATATGACATAATGAAAGAAAAAGATGCTTTATATGCTAAGCCAGATTTCACAGATGAAGATGGTATTAAAGCATCTGAACTTGAAGGTGAATTTGCTGAGTTAAACGGATGGGAAGCTGAATCTGAAGCATCATCACTTTTACAAGGTTTAGGTATCGGAACTGATATGCACTATAAAAAAATTGCAGAACTTACAGGAGCAGAAAAGGTAAAAGTATTACTTGCTCAAGCTTTATTTGGAAATCCTGGAATATTAATCCTAGATGAACCTACTAACCACTTAGATATTAAATCAATTAGATGGCTTCAAAACTTCTTAGGTGACTTTGAAGGTACAGTTATAGTAGTATCACATGATAGACACTTCTTAAATGAAGTTTGTACTCACATGGCTGATGTTGACTTTGGAAAAATAAAATTATATGTTGGTAACTACGACTTCTGGTATGAATCAAGCCAATTAGCTGCTCAAATGGCTAAAGATCAAAACAAGAAAAAAGAAGAAAAAATTAAAGAATTACAAGACTTCATTGCTAGATTCAGTGCTAATGCTTCTAAATCTAAGCAAGCCACATCTCGTAAGAAATTATTAGATAAAATCACTTTAGATGATATTCAACCATCAAGCAGAAGATATCCATTCGTTGGATTCAAACCTGAAAGAGAAGTTGGAAATGATATCTTAACAGTTGAAGGATTAAGCAAGACTATCGATGGTGTTAAAGTATTAGATAATGTAAGCTTCAGAGTTAATAAAGAAGACAAGATAGCTTTCGTTGGTAACGAAATTGCCATAACTACTTTATTTAAAATAATCAATGGCGAAATGGAACCAGATGCAGGTTCATACAAATGGGGAATTACAATAACATCTGCTTACTTCCCAATGGATAACTCTGAATACTTCAATGATTGTAACTTAAACCTAGTTGACTGGTTAAGACAATATTCTGAAGAAAAATCTGAAAGTTATATAAGAGGATTCTTAGGTAGAATGTTATTCTCTGGAGAAGAAGCTTTAAAACAAGCTAACGTATTATCAGGAGGAGAAAAGGTTAGATGTATGCTTTCTAAAATGATGCTTACTAATGCTAATGTCTTAGTTTTAGATGGTCCTACTAACCACTTAGACCTTGAATCAATCACAGCTGTAAATAACGGATTAAAGGATTATAACAGCAATATTTTATTTGCTTCTCATGACCACCAATTCGTTCAAACTATAGCTAATAGAATAATAAGAATTGATGACAATGGTTCAATATTCGATAGATCTATGTCATATGATGAATTCTTAGAAAAATTCAGCTTATAATTTATATATTTTATTATTAAAGTGGCTTTTGCCACTTTTTTATTTATCATATTTTTATGAAAATGTGATAATATGAATAATATACATACTAAAAATCTTTTATTGAGGTATTAAGTGATGATACGAATTTACAACAGAAAAACAGGAAAATATGACATTGAAAAGGTGGCTGGAGAAAAATATATTAAATGGACATATGAATCTCCTTTAGGCAAAAGCTTATTAGAACTCTTTATAAAAAGAAAGCTTTTTTCAAAAATTTATGGCTTTTATTGTAATACGAAATTTAGTAAAAGAAAAATTAAATCATTTATCAACTCATTTTCTATAGATATGAGTAAATGTGCTGATAGTATAAATACTTATAAAAGTTTTAATGATTTCTTCATAAGAAAACTACTTCCAGAAGCACGACCTTTTGATAAAAATTCAAATACACTTATTTCTCCCGGTGATGGAAGATTACTAGCTTATACTAATATATCTATGGAAAACTTAGTACAAGTAAAAAATATTCATTATAGCCTGGCTGAATTATTAGAAGATAATGCTCTAGCAAAAGAATATGAAGGTGGAACATGTTTAGTCTTGAGATTATGTCCAACTGATTATCACCGTTTTCACTTTATTGATAATGGAGTTCCTTTAGAAAATCACTTTATAAAGGGTAATTATTATTCTGTAAATCCTACAGCTTTAGAAAGAGTTGCTAAGCTTTACTGCCAAAATAAAAGAGAATGGTCTATTTTTAAATCAGAAAACTTTGGAGATATAATTCATGTAGAGGTTGGTGCTACATGCGTTGGATCAATAATTCAAAGCTACTGTCCTAATAAAAAAGTATCAAAAGGTGATGAAAAAGGATACTTTAAATTTGGTGGATCAACAACTATTCTCTTCTTTAAACCCAATACTGTAGACATAGATGAAGATATCATTATACAATCTTCCCTAGGCTTTGAAACAGCGGTACAAATGGGAGAAAAAATTGGGGTTAAATGTCCTTCTACTAATTAATAAGCAACTTAACTAAGTGAATACAAAGAAACATTCACTGTTTAACTATAAAATTAGGAGCAGTACTTTTTAGTATCTGCTCCTTTAAATTATCAATTTTTAATTATATTCTTTATTGTGTTGATAAATTTTTTTTCATTGCCATCAAATATAACAAGATGTATTCCCATTTCCTTTGCTCTCATCTTTACTGGTTCTTTTATTGGCTCTTTTGTAGCAACAAGAATCTTATAAGCATTTTCCCCACCTATCTTACTGGCATAAACATTTAATTCATTTAAAGCCATTTCATTGTACTTATCACTATCTTTACAAGATATACATATAGGTACTGAATCCTTTACTGCTATTATATCCAATTCATTTCTTACTGTTTTTCTACCATTATTCCATAAAAAAATAACGCCATTCCTACATTCATCTATTTCTTTAATATTCTTAAGTAAATTATTAGTAGCTATCTCTAACCATGTTCCACTTTTAAAGATAAATCCCTTAATATAGTTATTTAAAAAACGCACCTTTACTTTATCATTATTCTTGCTAAAGGCTATTTCATTCATTTCCTTCATCTTATTAAGTATTAAATCAAGAAGATTCCTCTCTTCATCTTCAATTCTACTATAATCTATATTAATAATTTCAGGATTATTTTCTTCATGTAGAAAAATTGACTTATCATATAATTTTTGTTTATGTTTATTCCACAAATCTAAATTATTATAAATTTGCTTTGAAAAATATATTAAATCATCCTTTAAACATAATTCATAGGAATCATCTACTATACTTCCACCAAAACCCTTTATTATTGATAGTAAATTTAAATCTTCTATTTCTTCATTGACCTTTAATAACTGTTCATTAAAACTGTAGATAAATTTTTTTCTTATATCTGTATAAAAACATTTAATTTTGTTTTCTTTACATAAACTCAATAATATTAATGAATTTATTCGCTTTCCACCAGTAAGGTTAATAACCATATCATCTTGTTTATATTTTTTAAGTATATTCCTCAAGCCATCTATATTACCTTCAGTAACTATTTCTTCATATAATTTTATATCGGAAAAATTTGATGAATAATATTCCCTTATACTTTTCATCAAATCTATCTGTTCAGTATCGTATAAAAACAATACTTCCTCTATTTTATTTTTAATTAAATAAATAATACCACTTTCATTATGTTCGTCTAATTGATTTATCAACAATGCCATATAATTACCGCCTTATATAAACTTATATTATTAATTTAACCATTGTCAAAAAAAATATAATAAAGAAAAAAACACCGATTTATAAAAATCGGTGTTTGGCAGAGCGTAAAGGAATCGAACCCTTAATGCGCCGTCCGTAGCGGCGTGTTATATCCGTTTAACTAACGCTCCTTAACAGTATTAATATTAACATAAACTAATTAATATATCAATACAAAAATATATTTTAAAACTTATATGTGTCAGAAAATTCTATTTCTACCTCTTGATTTTTATTAATTAAATTGCCTTCTTCTTTTACTGTTTCAATATGATCTTCTATCTTTCTTGGTAAAATTACCGTAAAGATAGAACCCTTATTTATTTCACTTTCTAAAAATATCTTTCCATCATGAGCTTTAACAAAAAGCATACATAAATTTAAGCCAATTCCGCTCCCTTCTATATTGTCATTATTTTTCCCTTTATAAAATCTATCAAAAATTCTTTCCTTTTCTTCTTTAGAAATACCACAGCCTTCATCTTTAAAAGATAGTTCAATTTCTTTATCTTTTACAACTAAATTAATATAAATATTTGAATTTTCATTAGAAAACTTTATTGCATTAGATAATAAATTCATTATAACCCTATCTATTGCTTCTGGATCTATTGCCATAATACATTCTTCTTCATTTGTGTCAAATATAAGGTTTATATTTCTCTCCGAAGCAAATTTCTCTATACAACTTATAGTATTTTCTATCATCGGAACAATATCAATATTCTTCTTATTTAATTTATAATAATTATTCTTTATTTTGTTAGAATCTATTAAATTATTTATTAACTTTAACATTTTAAAGCTATTTCTCTTTATTATCTCAATATATTTAAGGCTCTTATCATCTTTATAGTTATGTTCCATAAACTGGGCAGCTGATGTTATAACATTTAAATGGCTTCTCAAATCATGAATGATATTTAATAAATATTGATCATTATTCTTCAATAGTTCATTTATCGACATCAAACTACTTTCATCACTTGATAACTTTCTATTATTATCCTCCATTTACTTACATCCCCCAAGATATTTTATTGATTATTTTAATATTACCATATTTTTCAATCAGTTACAATTTCTTTGTGATATTTTAGTAAAATAAAAAACTTATCTAATGTTTATAATTTCACTCTTTTGTCAAACATTATTATATGAATATACTAAGGAGGGATAACCTTGTTTAAAAAGTTAAACTTTAAAAAATTTAATATTTTTAAATTTTTTACTTATTTTATACTTTTAGCTATGCTTTTAATTGCTTTTAATTACTATATAAATGTTTCGTACTCTAATATTATGAATAATTTCTATACTGAATTTAGTTCTGGTAATTTTAAAACAGCCAAAGAAATTTTATCAGATAATAAAATTATCAATGTCCTGAAGAAAAATTCCCAAAGCTCTGACTTAAATAAATACTTTACTTCAGTGATAGATACTCTTTGTAAAGATCTAAAAATTAACTCTATTACAAAGTATCAAGCATTAGTTTACCTTAACGAAATAAATTCTTATAATATTTTAAATTCATCTTTAGATAAACTAATTCTTGTTCTAGATGAAAATTATTGCCCATCAACTTCTCATGGCTATAATTCTATTTTAGAACTAGCTAATGAAGCTTTTGATAATAATAATTTTTCTTATGCCATAAAACTATTAAAAAAAATACCTACAAGTGAAGAATATTATCATGCCAAGGCTGAAAATATGCTTGAAAAGTGTAGGAATAAATATAGAAATAATCTCATTGCTGAAGCAGAAAAGTTATCTGATAATGAATACTTTTCCAAAGCTATAGATTTATTATCAAACTATGATACTTCAATATTGCCAGCTGATGATGAAAAAATTAACATCAAAATATCTGAAATTGATGATAAACGTACTGATTATCTTGCTGCAATAACATACTCAGATGATGAAGCAGCCACTAATTTAATTTCAACTACCATAAATTCTACCAATATTAACACTTTAAATATCTCCAGCAATACACCATATTTAATTCATGTAGATATTAATAATCAAACTGTTTCTATCTACAATGGCTATACTAATAATTGGTCACTAGTAAATAAATATATTTGTTCAACAGGAATTGCTGGCGAAGATACTCCTATGGGGATTTTTACTGTAACTAATCGTGGTGAATGGTTTTATTCTAAAGATTATGGTCAAGGTGGTAAGTACTGGGTGCAATTTCTAGGCGATTATTTGTTTCATTCTTTACCTTATGATGAAAGTCAAAATCAAATTCTTGATTATACTCTAGGAACTCCTTCTTCCCATGGATGTATACGCTTAAATACAGAAGATGCCAAATGGATTTATGATACTATTGATGATGACACTAAGGTTATTATTAATTAAATTAAAACTTTACTCAACGCCTCTATAGTGATTATATTATAATATATGTTAAAATATTTATTATTAAAATCTAAAAGGATGTTTTATATGAATATTAATATACCTAAAAATGTTAAATATATAATTGACACTTATTATAATAATAATTATGAAGCCTTTATGGTAGGAGGATGTGTTCGTGATTCCTTACTAGGATTAAAGCCAAAAGATTTTGATATTACAACATCTGCCTTACCAAAAATAACTGAAGATTTATTTTCTAAAACAATTCCTACTGGCATTAAACATGGCACAGTTACTGTTGTAATTGATAAAGAAAATTTTGAAGTTACTACCTATAGAACAGAAGGAAACTATATAGACAATAGACATCCTGAAAAAGTTGAATTTGTAAGTGATATTAAAAAAGACTTATCTAGACGTGACTTTACAATAAATGCTTTCGCCTATAATGATAAGGAAGGTCTTGTTGATTATTTTAACGGTATAGATGACTTACAAAATAAGGTTAT